>BNVA01000042.1 GCA_025997755.1 Spirochaetia bacterium
TGCATAAAGTCGGCTGCTCCCTTGCGATAGCGACATCATGCTTTCCCGAAGCCTTCCAAGCTGTGATAAGAATCTTCAAACACAATACACTCTGTAGGATCAACTTTTAACTTTTCCGCTGCGGTAAGCCAAATATCAGCGCCCGTTTTGCCGGTGATAAAATCATCGGTATAAAGTACGGCGCTAAAAAATTTTTGTATCTTGTATCGTGTAAGCACAGCTTCGCAGGCTTCGGGAAAGCATGATGTCGCTATCGCAAGGGAGCAGCCGACTTTATGCAAATGCCGCGCTATGTCCACTATTGGTTTTTTTATCGGTACCGTTGTTTTGTAGTGTATAAGAGCCAGTGTGCGCCATTCATTTATGATTTGTTCGGGTGTCAATGATAGCGAATAGTTTTTTTGGACATAGAGTGCGCCATCTTTTAAGCCTAGAGCCGCGAGGTCGTCTTCCAAATTTGAAGCGGCGCTTTTTTTTTTGATGAAAGCCAATCCCTGCATAGATTATCCCAGACGTACATAGAGTCCAAAAGAGTGCCGTCTAAATCGAATATTGCGCCCTTATATTTTTCAATATTTTTTACAATGGGCTTAATTCCCATAAAGCACTCCCGGATTTGTAACGGAAGGCGCTTGCAGCCGGTTTAGGTCAATTATGAATTGTCCCGATGCTTTATTCCCGCGCCGTTCAATATTACCGGCAACATCAAACCTTATTGCCTCCACCTGCCAGATAAATGTTCCCGCGTCCAGTATGGCAAGGTCTTCAATAGTGTAGTTTGTCTGCCTCATAGGGTCGGTTGTGATCAATGAAGGAGAAGACGCAGCTTGTCCTTGCGCCCTAACGGTGAAAATATAAGCCGATGCGCCGGATACAGAATTCCAGCTAAAACTTAAACGGCGGCTTTGACGCAATTCCACTGTGCCCATGGTATGCGGGGAGGCAGGACGCAAATTTGAGGGAGCCGCAAGCAGATTAGAGTTTTTAAATCTGAATGAAGCGCTTTCTTTTGAACTGATATTTTGTCCATCGGAGGTTTGTGCCTCTATTCTCCAACGGTAATTACCTTCGGTAAGACGCGGAATACGCAAATGAGAGATGCCTGAATCTTCAAAAGCCAGCACTTCAATGCCGCCCGACAACGGGTTTGCTGCGCCTGCTCTCTCGTTGACCAGCGTTAGGCGTAATCTTGCCGCTCCTTGTCCCTTCCAAGTAAGGTCGGGGAACATTTCCAACGGATCGAATTCCGGAACAAAACCTTCGCTTCCCGGATACAGGACTATGGGTTCAAGCGAGAATATCGGCTCATTGGTTGGGATTTCGTGCTGTACCTGCGGCGGCGTATAAGTAATCGTGAATTTATTGCCGACAGGTTTTTCTCTGTTTCCTGCGGCAGGATAAACCCGCCACCAATAGGAGCCTGCCGGTAAGTATGTATCAATAGCGGAAATATTTAAATTGTCGTGACTTTCCACGATACGCATAAAACGTCTGTCGCTTGCAACTTCAAAGCGCACCTCTGTTTCACTACTGGTATTTACCCTATTCCATGAAAAATAAACGGGTACTTCGTCCGGGCTTTGTACAACTATCTGCTGTCCGGGAATCGGAGTGAGCAGGGCAATGTAGGCGCCGGAGCTTACCTCGCCCGACGAGGAAACATTTGCCGTATTTCCCGCGTCTATTCTTTGAACGCCGTCCGCCGTAGCAAGTGTCGCCTCTCCTTCTACCATCTGTAAATTTATACCGTTTCCCGAATCTGAAGCGGCGCTTAAAACGGCACCTGAAGCAATTTCAATCTGATTTGCACCTGAAACGAGTGTAAGCGCTTTTCCGCTGTCGCCGGTTTTAACGTTTATATTTCCGCCGGAAAAGTCAATTTTTGTTCCGTCTTTACCGCCAAAAAGCTGAACCAAGCTGTTTTCACCCAATTCGATTTCATCACCGCTTTCCAGCACGAGTACAACACCGGAAAGATCGGCGCTGCGTATAACATCTCCTGTATATAGGGGTGATCCGTTTCTAAGCTGATCCCATGCAAGACGGTCGCCAAAGTGCCTCTGTACAACTTTGTCTTTCAACCGTACCGTTCCCACAGGAACGGCATTTGTCTTTGCAAGGGTGCTGTTAAGATCGCGCCAAAAAAAATAAATTGTAATTGCCGCTCCAGCAAGACAAAAAAATATCAGGAAAAAATCGCCTGCCGTAAACCCGGTTTTTTTACGTTTACTTCGTTTTATTTCCGTTATGCCGGACGGCACTTTTTGTTGTCCGGTTAATTTTTTTGCAGCGCCTATTTTAAAAAGCGGCTTTTTTTCCGTATGTTTTTTTTCTGTGTTAGGATCGTTCTTAACAAGTTTTAAGTGCGTAGACGCATGTTGTTGTGCCCACCAATCACGGCGTAGCTGTTCTTCATAAGCTAATACTGTATTTCCTTTTATCATATTTCCGTTCACTCTTTAACTCCGGTCAATTACTCTTAACTTTAGTTTCTTCCTGCTGATCTTTTTTTACTTTGTATTTCTTTTCCTCTTCGTCTGTATTTACCTTACTTAAATCGGGAGTAGGTATGCCCAATAATTTCCTAAGTTCCGCAAGTGTTTTAGGTCCTTTAGGTCCCACACATTTTCGGCTTAATGCGGGGTTTGTCTTAGGGATCTTTTTCAAATCGGCAAGCAGCTTTGAGCAAAGGCGCCGGTCCTTTACATTTACAACTGCAAACATACGTACCTGCTTGCCTTTTACTTTTACAGACGGCATTTCCTCCGTTATAAAAAATCTACCTACAAGCCGCCAAGTTGACTCGCTTATCATAATTTCCGTACCAAAAGGTTTGTTGAATGTTTCACAACGGTCTGCAAAGCTCACCGCTTCTCCTATTACCGTAAATTCCAGCCTTTCATCGGAACCGATCTGTCCGGCTATGACACGTCCGCTGTTTAAACCGCAGCCTATTCTAATAATAGGCATTTTATCACCGCCTCGTCCATCATTAAAACTTCTTAACGATGCCCTCATCATCAATGCCGCGCTTACTCCGGCAAGGGCGTTTGCCTCTATGCTTTTATGTCCGCCCACAGCGCCCCAGTGCGCCATCACGGCATCGCCTATAAACTTGTCTATTACTCCGCCGTGTTAAGCATGAGCCATGTCCTTGAAAATTTTGAAAGATTTACAAATAAAGAGCTTGCCCGCCTAGCCCGCAAGGGAACATTGGAAACAGGCGGAGCGGATAAAGACGCTACTTTTTTCTTCTCCGACATTCGCTCTTTTACGTCAATATCGGAAAAGATGTCGCCGCCTGAAGTTGTGGAATTTTTGAATGACTACATGGACAGAATGGTTGCATGCGTCTTTATCCGCTCCGCCTGTTTCCAATGTTCCCTTGCGGGCTAGGCGGGCAAGCTCTTTATTTGTAAATCTTTCAAAATTTTCAAGGACATGGCTCATGCTTAACACGGCGGCGGTGAGTATGCCTGTTTCGTCTTGACTGTAGACTTTAAGATCCAATTTATAATGACCGTCTTCTATGGATTCCGCTGCGGCTCTAAGGTCTTTTAATGGGCGGCTTATTGTTTTTGCAAAAAGATATATAAACATAACCGCGATAAACCAGACCGCCGCGGCAAGGTACATATTACGCCGTGTCGTGGTATTTATTCCTTCAAAAACAACATCGGCGGGAACCCTAGTCCAAACCATAATATTAAAATCGTCGATATGCCGTGCCGATGCAAAGTATTCCCTGTTTTCCGTGTCAAAATAACGCTGCTTTCCTGACCCCGCGCCCGATTTAACAAATGATTCGGCAAAAGAATCACCGGCAATGGTTTTGCTGTCGCGGATAAGCTCAAAATTGCTATGAATTAACAGATTTAGTTTTTCGTCTGTCATAAACGATAAATAAGCTCCGTTGCCAAAAGATTCGCTCAAAACCTGTGCCGAAAAAATTACCGCCGTTTCCTTTCCTTCCGCCTGAAAATATAAAACCAATACCGGAATATTAAAAACAGGGGCTGCGTTAATAACATAAACAGCTTCCGCAGCGGGCTTTTCCGTTCTGTCTGCCGCCGCCTTTTGCCGTACAAACGTACTTACAAGCGATAGGTCTATTTCGTTATCAATAAAGAATTGTTCATTTATTAAGTTTTCATCACTAATTATGGCTGCAATTTCATTGTTCTGTGTAAAAAAATACTCGGTTTGAGAATCAACCGCCTCCGCGGAAGCGTTATTGGCAATGATATGCAGGAAGGCTTTTGTCTTGCTTATCTCTGAGGCAAATACGGTTTTGGCATCTCCTGCCGACATTGCATTTGTACTGTCGTTATTGAAAATAGCGGTTTTTTCGACATCGTTGGATACTAAAAGCCAAACCATAGCTATTACCGCGCTCATACCGGTAAGAAGCAGTCCGCTTATTATCAGAACCAGCTTTAAGCCTATAGGGAATTTTATTTGCCCCAGCATTTTCTTACCTGCTCCATAGTCTGCGGCCCGTTTTGTCCTACACACAATCCGCACAATCTGCTGTTTGTTTTTAAAATATTTTTTAAATCCTCAAGAATTTTTTCACTTTCTTTAGGCTCTTTGGAATTTACAACGGAAAAAACACGTAAAGGTTGTTCTTTACCCTTTACCTCCAGGCTTTCCATTTCTTCAGTTACCAGCTTGTGTCCTATCATCTGCCATGTATTTTCCGTGATAAGAATATCAGTGTCAAAGAGATCGTTCGGTCCTTCGATACGGGCGGCAAGGTTTACCGCATCGCCGATAACCGTGTACTCCATTCGTTGATCGCTGCCCATCTGTCCCGAAACAACTTCGCCTGTGTTAATGCCGCAGCCCATTTTGATAAGCGGTACGTGTTTTGCAATATTTGATGAAGGATCACGCCGCTCTTCATTCAGGCAGCGCAGTGCCGCTCTCATCATAAGACAGGTTCGTATACAGGCAAAAGCGTCCGATTCGGCGTAGCCTGAGCTTGATGTTGCCCCCCATAGAGCCATGATCACCACTCCGTCCTGTGTAAGAAATTTATCAACATCACCGCCGGTAGCCGTTATACAGGGTACCAACCGCGAAAGGTACTCGTTTACAAAGCTAACAACTTCCTCCGCTTTAAAATTCTCGCAGTTTTCATTAAAGTCCCGAATCAGGCTAAAGCACACCGTTACAGTTTTTTTAACGCCGGTTCTTTCAAGTTGTCCCTGCCGCGCCAGCCGGACTATGGTTTTGTTCGTAAATTTTTCAAAGTTTATAAGTCCGTTTCCCATACCGGTAAAACTATCCGCCAAAACTCCAATCTCATCGTTACTCTTTATATTTAGATTTAACACATACTTACCCGCCTCAATATCGCCTGCGGCAACGGTTAAAGCCTTTAAGGGGCGGCTGATTGTCTTTGAGTATAATAGCATTACTACAATCGAAATGATCAGTATACCCGCGCTAAGAGCGGCGTTACGGTTAATAGTCGATAAAATACCGGCAAAGACAACATTGTATGGAATTGTCGTTACCACAACTCCGGCGAAGTGCGGAATTTTTTGGAATGCTCCAAAGTACCTTTCACCGTCTGAATCCGTCCACAGTTTTTGACGGCCTGAATCCGGACTTTCTAGAAGTTCGGCGACAAACGGATTGTCCGAAAAGTTTGCCTCCATTTTGATAAAATCACTATTAGGATGAATAAGGACATCGGCTGAGTTGTTTATCATATATGATGTATTGTTTCCCGAAGCTGAAAAAATTTCCGTTAGGGCGGCGGCGGAAAAAAGCACAACACCGGTTCCGTCCGCACCGTTTAGCTTTTGAGGGTATAGCAAGGCTATCATAGGGGTATCAAAGATCCCTCCGCCGGAAACTAGGGATGCCTCTCCTGCCTGAGCCTGCCTTAGAATTTGTCCTTTTGTAATAAACAGCATGGTAAGAAACAGGTCTATACGCTGCACCTCTATGCCGTTACTTTGAAAAAAATTAAGGTTTACAAAGCGTCTTTCTACAGAACGGCTGTTTCCCGCACCTGTAATCAGAACGGCGGCTATATCGGGATTTTGCGAAAAAAAGTAGTCAAAATTATCGTTGTTGCCTGCGTTCAAATAAACCATAGCCGACGCCATATATTCATTCAAAACAGTTTCCGCTGTTTGTGCGCTTCGCCTGTTTAGGGTGTAATTATTGTCTTCGGCAGTAATACGGACATCCTGCGTTAAAAGCCATGATACTAGAAATGTGATAAGCGACAGAGACACCACAAGCAAGACCGTAACGATAAGAACGAGTTTTACGCCTATGGGATATTTAACTTTCGGCAACAACGATAATTTTGACTACTTTTTTTCGCAAAATCCCGATATAGCCGCCGTTCTGATTACAGGTGCGGGAAACAGCCGTTCTGTAGAAAGACGCTTTGTAAACCTTAATTTTTTTCAAAGTAACGGCATAGAGGTGCAGCGTATAGACCTGTTTCTTACCATGCTGTTTATTACAAAAGGACAAATTCTAAGGCAGGCTCAGGCAGGAGAGGCATCCCTAGTTTCCGGCGGAGGGATCTTTGATACCCCTATGATAGCCTTGCTATACCCTCAAAAGCTAAACGGTGCGGACGGAACCGGTGTTGTGCTTTTTTCCGCCGCCGCCCTAACGGAAATTTTTTCAGCTTCGGGAAACAATACATCATATATGATAAACAACTCAGCCGATGTCCTTATTCATCCTAATAGTGATTTTATCAAAATGGAGGCAAACTTTTCGGACAATCCGTTTGTCGCCGAACTTCTAGAAAGTCCGGATTCAGGCCGTCAAAAACTGTGGACGGATTCAGACGGTGAAAGGTACTTTGGAGCATTCCAAAAAATTCCGCACTTCGCCGGAGTTGTGGTAACGACAATTCCATACAATGTTGTCTTTGCCGGTATTTTATCGACTATTAACCGTAACGCCGCTCTTAGCGCGGGTATACTGATCATTTCGATTGTAGTAATGCTATTATACTCAAAGACAATCAGCCGCCCCTTAAAGGCTTTAACCGTTGCCGCAGGCGATATTGAGGCGGGTAAGTATGTGTTAAATCTAAATATAAAGAGTAACGATGAGATTGGAGTTTTGGCGGATAGTTTTACCGGTATGGGAAACGGACTTATAAACTTTGAAAAATTTACGAACAAAACCATAGTCCGGCTGGCGCGGCAGGGACAACTTGAAAGAACCGGCGTTAAAAAAACTGTAACGGTGTGCTTTAGCCTGATTCGGGACTTTAATGAAAACTGCGAGAATTTTAAAGCGGAGGAAGTTGTTAGCTTTGTAAACGAGTACCTTTCGCGGTTGGTACCCTGTATAACGGCTACCGGCGGTGATGTTGATAAATTTCTTACACAGGACGGAGTGGTGATCATGGCTCTATGGGGGGCAACATCAAGCTCAGGCTACGCCGAATCGGACGCTTTTGCCTGTATACGAACCTGTCTTATGATGAGAGCGGCACTGCGCTGCCTGAATGAAGAGCGGCGTGATCCTTCATCAAATATTGCAAAACACGTACCGCTTATCAAAATGGGCTGCGGCATTAACACAGGCGAAGTTGTTTCGGGACAGATGGGCAGCGATCAACGAATGGAGTACACGGTTATCGGCGATGCGGTAAACCTTGCCGCCCGTATCGAAGGACCGAACGATCTCTTTGACACTGATATTCTTATCACGGAAAATACATGGCAGATGATAGGACACAAGCTGGTAACTGAAGAAATGGAAAGCCTGGAGGTAAAGGGTAAAGAACAACCTTTACGTGTTTTTTCCGTTGTAAATTCCAAAGAGCCTAAAGAAAGTGAAAAAATTCTTGAGGATTTAAAAAATATTTTAAAAACAAACAGCAGATTGTGCGGATTGTGTGTAGGACAAAACGGGCCGCAGACTATGGAGCAGGTAAGAAAATGCTGGGGCAAATAAAATTCCCTATAGGCTTAAAGCTGGTTCTGATAATAAGCGGACTGCTTCTTACCGGTATGAGCGCGGTAATAGCTATGGTTTGGCTTTTAGTATCCAACGATGTCGAAAAAACCGCTATTTTCAATAACGACAGTACAAATGCAATGTCGGCAGGAGATGCCAAAACCGTATTTGCCTCAGAGATAAGCAAGACAAAAGCCTTCCTGCATATCATTGCCAATAACGCTTCCGCGGAGGCGGTTGATTCTCAAACCGAGTATTTTTTTACACAGAACAATGAAATTGCAGCCATAATTAGTGATGAAAACTTAATAAATGAACAATTCTTTATTGATAACGAAATAGACCTATCGCTTGTAAGTACGTTTGTACGGCAAAAGGCGGCGGCAGACAGAACGGAAAAGCCCGCTGCGGAAGCTGTTTATGTTATTAACGCAGCCCCTGTTTTTAATATTCCGGTATTGGTTTTATATTTTCAGGCGGAAGGAAAGGAAACGGCGGTAATTTTTTCGGCACAGGTTTTGAGCGAATCTTTTGGCAACGGAGCTTATTTATCGTTTATGACAGACGAAAAACTAAATCTGTTAATTCATAGCAATTTTGAGCTTATCCGCGACAGCAAAACCATTGCCGGTGATTCTTTTGCCGAATCATTTGTTAAATCGGGCGCGGGGTCAGGAAAGCAGCGTTATTTTGACACGGAAAACAGGGAATACTTTGCATCGGCACGGCATATCGACGATTTTAATATTATGGTTTGGACTAGGGTTCCCGCCGATGTTGTTTTTGAAGGAATAAATACCACGACACGGCGTAATATGTACCTTGCCGCGGCGGTCTGGTTTATCGCGGTTATGTTTATATATCTTTTTGCAAAAACAATAAGCCGCCCATTAAAAGACCTTAGAGCCGCAGCGGAATCCATAGAAGACGGTCATTATAAATTGGATCTTAAAGTCTACAGTCAAGACGAAACAGGCATACTCACCGCCGCCGTGTTAAGCATGAGCCATGTCCTTGAAAATTTTGAAAGATTTACAAATAAAGAGCTTGCCCGCCTAGCCCGCAAGGGAACATTGGAAACAGGCGGAGCGGATAAAGACGCATGCAACCATTCTGTCCATGTAGTCATTCAAAAATTCCACAACTTCAGGCGGCGACATCTTTTCCGATATTGACGTAAAAGAGCGAATGTCGGAGAAGAAAAAAGTAGCGTCTTTATCCGCTCCGCCTGTTTCCAATGTTCCCTTGCGGGCTAGGCGGGCAAGCTCTTTATTTGTAAATCTTTCAAAATTTTCAAGGACATGGCTCATGCTTAACACGGCGGAGTAATAGACAAGTTTATAGGCGATGCCGTGATGGCGCACTGGGGCGCTGTGGGCGGACATAAAAGCATAGAGGCAAACGCCCTTGCCGGAGTAAGCGCGGCATTGATGATGAGGGCATCGTTAAGAAGTTTTAATGATGGACGAGGCGGTGATAAAATGCCTATTATTAGAATAGGCTGCGGTTTAAACAGCGGACGTGTCATAGCCGGACAGATCGGTTCCGATGAAAGGCTGGAATTTACGGTAATAGGAGAAGCGGTGAGCTTTGCAGACCGTTGTGAAACATTCAACAAACCTTTTGGTACGGAAATTATGATAAGCGAGTCAACTTGGCGGCTTGTAGGTAGATTTTTTATAACGGAGGAAATGCCGTCTGTAAAAGTAAAAGGCAAGCAGGTACGTATGTTTGCAGTTGTAAATGTAAAGGACCGGCGCCTTTGCTCAAAGCTGCTTGCCGATTTGAAAAAGATCCCTAAGACAAACCCCGCATTAAGCCGAAAATGTGTGGGACCTAAAGGACCTAAAACACTTGCGGAACTTAGGAAATTATTGGGCATACCTACTCCCGATTTAAGTAAGGTAAATACAGACGAAGAGGAAAAGAAATACAAAGTAAAAAAAGATCAGCAGGAAGAAACTAAAGTTAAGAGTAATTGACCGGAGTTAAAGAGTGAACGGAAATATGATAAAAGGAAATACAGTATTAGCTTATGAAGAACAGCTACGCCGTGATTGGTGGGCACAACAACATGCGTCTACGCACTTAAAACTTGTTAAGAACGATCCTAACACAGAAAAAAAACATACGGAAAAAAAGCCGCTTTTTAAAATAGGCGCTGCAAAAAAATTAACCGGACAACAAAAAGTGCCGTCCGGCATAACGGAAATAAAACGAAGTAAACGTAAAAAAACCGGGTTTACGGCAGGCGATTTTTTCCTGATATTTTTTTGTCTTGCTGGAGCGGCAATTACAATTTATTTTTTTTGGCGCGATCTTAACAGCACCCTTGCAAAGACAAATGCCGTTCCTGTGGGAACGGTACGGTTGAAAGACAAAGTTGTACAGAGGCACTTTGGCGACCGTCTTGCATGGGATCAGCTTAGAAACGGATCACCCCTATATACAGGAGATGTTATACGCAGCGCCGATCTTTCCGGTGTTGTACTCGTGCTGGAAAGCGGTGATGAAATCGAATTGGGTGAAAACAGCTTGGTTCAGCTTTTTGGCGGTAAAGACGGAACAAAAATTGACTTTTCCGGCGGAAATATAAACGTTAAAACCGGCGACAGCGGAAAAGCGCTTACACTCGTTTCAGGTGCAAATCAGATTGAAATTGCTTCAGGTGCCGTTTTAAGCGCCGCTTCAGATTCGGGAAACGGTATAAATTTACAGATGGTAGAAGGAGAGGCGACACTTGCTACGGCGGACGGCGTTCAAAGAATAGACGCGGGAAATACGGCAAATGTTTCCTCGTCGGGCGAGGTAAGCTCCGGCGCCTACATTGCCCTGCTCACTCCGATTCCCGGACAGCAGATAGTTGTACAAAGCCCGGACGAAGTACCCGTTTATTTTTCATGGAATAGGGTAAATACCAGTAGTGAAACAGAGGTGCGCTTTGAAGTTGCAAGCGACAGACGTTTTATGCGTATCGTGGAAAGTCACGACAATTTAAATATTTCCGCTATTGATACATACTTACCGGCAGGCTCCTATTGGTGGCGGGTTTATCCTGCCGCAGGAAACAGAGAAAAACCTGTCGGCAATAAATTCACGATTACTTATACGCCGCCGCAGGTACAGCACGAAATCCCAACCAATGAGCCGATATTCTCGCTTGAACCCATAGTCCTGTATCCGGGAAGCGAAGGTTTTGTTCCGGAATTCGATCCGTTGGAAATGTTCCCCGACCTTACTTGGAAGGGACAAGGAGCGGCAAGATTACGCCTAACGCTGGTCAACGAGAGAGCAGGCGCAGCAAACCCGTTGTCGGGCGGCATTGAAGTGCTGGCTTTTGAAGATTCAGGCATCTCTCATTTGCGTATTCCGCGTCTTACCGAAGGTAATTACCGTTGGAGAATAGAGGCACAAACCTCCGATGGACAAAATATCAGTTCAAAAGAAAGCGCTTCATTCAGATTTAAAAACTCTAATCTGCTTGCGGCTCCCTCAAATTTGCGTCCTGCCTCCCCGCATACCATGGGCACAGTGGAATTGCGTCAAAGCCGCCGTTTAAGTTTTAGCTGGAATTCTGTATCCGGCGCATCGGCTTATATTTTCACCGTTAGGGCGCAAGGACAAGCTGCGTCTTCTCCTTCATTGATCACAACCGACCCTATGAGGCAGACAAACTACACTATTGAAGACCTTGCCATACTGGACGCGGGAACATTTATCTGGCAGGTGGAGGCAATAAGGTTTGATGTTGCCGGTAATATTGAACGGCGCGGGAATAAAGCATCGGGACAATTCATAATTGACCTAAACCGGCTGCAAGCGCCTTCCGTTACAAATCCGGGAGTGCTTTATGGGAATTAAGCCCATTGTAAAAAATATTGAAAAATATAAGGGCGCAATATTCGATTTAGACGGCACTCTTTTGGACTCTATGTACGTCTGGGATAATCTATGCAGGGATTGGCTTTCATCAAAAAAAAAAGCGCCGCTTCAAATTTGGAAGACGACCTCGCGGCTCTAGGCTTAAAAGATGGCGCACTCTATGTCCAAAAAAACTATTCGCTATCATTGACACCCGAACAAATCATAAATGAATGGCGCACACTGGCTCTTATACACTACAAAACAACGGTACCGATAAAAAAACCAATAGTGGACATAGCGCGGCATTTGCATAAAGTCGGCTGCTCCCTTGCGATAGCGACATCATGCTTTCCCGAAGCCTGCGAAGCTGTGCTTACACGATACAAGATACAAAAATTTTTTAGCGCCGTACTTTATACCGATGATTTTATCACCGGCAAAACGGGCGCTGATATTTGGCTTACCGCAGCGGAAAAGTTAAAAGTTGATCCTACAGAGTGTATTGTGTTTGAAGATTCTTATCACAGCTTGGAAGGCTTCGGGAAAGCATGATGTCGCTATCGCAAGGGAGCAGCCGACTTTATGCA
>BNVA01000043.1 GCA_025997755.1 Spirochaetia bacterium
CATAATAAAAAGAACCCGGTTTATCGGCAACATTATGGGGAAGTGATTTCACAAAATCAGAAGCCCGATCTACAACTAATGTGAGCCTGTTTCTTAATGTATCGTTACCATCAGCAAACCCCCAAGTAGATAATATCACCAGCAAAAACGGCAAAATAAATGGTTTTTTCATAATATTCCACTGTCCTTTTATCTTAGCTTTTAATTGACCCAAAACAATATAAGCCATTGTAATATTAAATTACCATTTTTAATATTTGTCAAGAGCTCACCCTCGGCATTGCGGGACATTGCGGATTATTCCACGGTATGATATAATGAAAATTATGAAAAATAAGGCAAAAAAGCCGGTGTTTATAATGGGACACCGGAACCCAGATACAGATTCGGTAGTGGCTGCGGCATCTTATGCCCATTTAAAGCAGCTTTTAGGAAAACCTGAATATACCGCAGTACGCGGAGGCAAGCTGTCGCCGCAGACCGAGTACATATTTGAACGTTTTAAGGTGCCGGTTCCGCAGTACATTCCGGATATGATCCCCAAAGTGGATTACTACATGAAAAAAACTGTTAAACAGGTTGCGGGCGTTACATCGCTTTGGAAAGCTGTTGCGGAAATGGAAGGGGAAAACACCAAGGTTATTCCATTGATAAACCCTGATGGAACCTACAGCTCGCTTCTTAATTACAATGCCTTTGCGCATAATATTTTGAAGGTGCTGAATCCTGAGACTTCAACATTGTTTTCCACAAACATAAGGCTTATCGCGGAAACGCTTTCCGCACAGCAGGTTCTTACGTTTAACGCCGAAGAGCTTTTTAAATGTATAATTATTGTTGTTTCGGACAGCATAGAAACCTTTAAAAAAACACTCGCGCTGCACACGCCGGAAAATGCCGTGATCATAACCGCAGACAGAGAGGATGTGCAGGAGTACAGTATACAAACCGGCGTACGTGCTTTGATACTTACGTCGGGGACTCCTATGGCAAAAGAGTTACGCGAAAAGGCTGAAAAAAAGGGAGTGTCTGTTTTGATAAGCCCTTACCGTTCTGCGGAGACAGCCATGCTTGTAATGTACTCCGCGCCGTCTTCCGAAATGGCGGATACAAATGTAAAGCCGGTTAATGTAAATGATACGATACGCTATATACGACCCCACCTGCGCGAATCATCTAACCGTACCCTTCCTGTTGTAGACGACAAAAATATTTTGCTTGGTACAATTTCGGAAACAGATCTGTTAGGCGCACCGAATATTGAGATTATACTTTTGGATCATAATGAATTATCGCAGGCGCTTGAAGGTGTGGAAAATTATATAATACAAGAGGTTATCGATCATCACAGGCTTGGCAATTTGTGTACAAAGGAGCCTATAACTTTTATCAACCGTCCTGTGGGAGCGACCTGTACAATAATTGTATCGTTGTACAAACAAAACCGGATTCCGATTCCAAAACCCATTGCTTCAATTTTACTTGCGGGAATTCTTGCCGACACGCTCAGGCTGCAATCGGCTACAACAACGGCGGAGGACAGGGATACGGCGGAGTACCTTTCAAATATCACTAATTTAGATATAGAACAGCTTGGTTTTGATATAATGGCTGCCGGGAACAGGCTGGGCGACAGGTCTGTGGGAGAGGTTATACGTCAGGATATGAAAGAGTACAACGAAGCAGGATTGATATTCACGGTAAGCCAGATCGAGGTTGATTCCACCGACGAGATAATTTCGCGCCGCAAGGAATTTATTGACGAGCTTGAGATAGAGCGGCGTACCCGCGATGCGTTATTCAGCGCTATTATGGTTACGGATGTTATAAAACTAACAAGTATTATGATCATATCCAGTAAAAAAGAGTTCCTTCAGGTGATGGACTTTCCGCGTAAAGAGGAAGGAGTATTTTTTCTCCGCGGCATAGTATCGCGTAAAAAGCAGCTTGTGCCGCTGTTATCCGAACAGGTTCAAAAAGTCGCCGAAGGCTAAATAGTGCCGAATTTAAATTTTTTGTCGATCTATAAACAAGATGCAAAACCGCTGCGGTTTTTGAGCGCGCTTGTTCTTTCCGGCATAGCCTACGGTTTATACAAGGGCGTGCAGGATAACTACCTTGTAGAATTACTTCGCGTAACGCCTTTTGAGCGCGGCATTGTTGAATTTGTACGGGAGCTGCCCGGCTTATTCCTTATTTTTATACTTGCATCAATGTACCGTTTTGCGGAAAGCCGCGTGTTTAAGATCGGCATGGCTGTAATGCTTGCCGGTATTATAGGTCTTTTATTATGCAAAAGCGAAAAATTTATTGTAGTTGTCTTTATGGTTTTATGGAGCATAGGTGAGCACATTGTTCTGCCGTTAAAAAGCACAATATCACTTGATCTTGCGGTGCGTGAAAAAAGCGGCGCCGCGTTAGGACTAACAAGCACGATATATAACGCGGGCAGCATTGCAGGTTTTTTGATCGTAACGCTTTTGTTTTTTGTTTTTAGTAAAATTGGTTTTACGCGGGAAAGTACAATTCCTTTTAGGGTTGTCTTTGGATGTGCTGCGGCTTTGATGCTTGCCGCCGTCTTGGTTTCGCTTGCAATGCAGGAAACTAAACTAAAAGCCCCGCGCCGCCGCATATACTTTGCAAAAAAATACTACAAGTTTTATATGCTGGAAGTTTTTTACGGGGCGCGTAAACAAGTTTTTATGACTTTTGCGCCTATGGTTTTGATCCGTGAATACGGTGCGCATACTTCGTTAATCGCAATTTTACTTGCAATCTGCGCGAGCTTTGCAATGTTTTTGTCGCCGGTAATAGGCAGGTTGATCGATAAACTGGGATACAAAACAATAATGATTGCAGATACTCTTATTCTTATTATGGTTTGTTTTTTTTACGGATTCGCGCACAGACTGTTTTCGTTTAATATTGCGTTTGTCGTTGTGTGCATAAACTATATTTTAGACAGCATTTTATCGTTATGCAGCATGGCGACAAATGTTTATGTTCAGGATATTTCGTCAAGCCAGGAGGAATTAACCGCAACGATTTCTACAGGCATATCGGTTAATCATTTTATATCGATTTTCATAGCTCTTTTAGGCGGCTACATCTGGAACATAACAGGTATCGAAGTGTTATTTTCGATCTCCGCAGTACTAGGGCTTTGCAACAGCCTATACGCCGCAACAATCAAGGTTGAAAAAAAGACAACCCCGCTGTCTTGACACTTCCGGCTGTTTTATCGGAACATAATATAGGGATTATGAAAAACTTAATAAACACAAAAAAAGCGCCTGCGGCTATAGGTCCGTATTCGCAGGGTATTGAGACGGATAGTTTTGTATTTACAAGCGGTCAGCTTCCTATAAACAACGAAACGGGCGAGCTGGAAACGGCAGACATAAAAAGGGCTGCAAAGTACTCAATTGAAAACTGCAAGGCAATTTTGGAAGCTGCGGGTCTGTCGCTTGGTAATGTTGTCAAGACAACGGTATTTATGACCGATCTTGCCGATTTTACCGCTATGAACGAGGTTTACAACTCCTATTTTCCGGTAAATCCTCCGGCGAGGAGCTGCGTTCAGGTTGCGGCACTGCCTAAGGGCGCAAAAATTGAGATTGAGACCCTTGCCGTGAAATAATAACCACCGTTTTTTGCAGAACAAGGGCAAAGCCCTTAAATAATGCCATAAACTCCGTATTTGAAAAAACCGATAAGGTAGTGAGGTATTGCGTGCAAATTATCATAGACGGAAAAATTGCCGACATAAAATTAGACATCGAGAAAACACTAGGCGATGTTTTTTCCGGTCTTGAACTCTGGCTTGAAGATCTGGGGCAGTGCATAAGCGGCTTTGAAATTGACGGCGGCGCGTACTCAGATGGTTTTGATCTTCTCTTTGAAAAAGACCTTAACGGCATAAAAGAACTCTGGATTATCACCACACCGGTAAATGTTTTATTTTTTGACGCGCTTAACAGGGCAAAGGCGGCTCTTGATTCTTTAAGCAAAGAAAATTCCGGTAATGAAAAACAATTAGACGAATGGAAAAAAAGCGCGGGCGCAAGTTTTTTGTCTGAACGGGATACAGCGTTGTACGCGTTGATATGCGCCGCGTTTTCGTCCGGCGACAAGGGCTTGGCGCTTTCGGAAATTGAGGAGCGTCATAAGGAACTGCTTAATCCTGAGGCGGAGTTTCTTTCTATGGAACATGATGTAGATGAAATAATAAAACGGCTTGAAGACTACTCACTTGATATGCAGACAGGAAATGATAAAAAGTCGGCGCAGACAGTTGTTTTATTTTCAACTATCGCGGAAAAACTGTTCCGTCTGCTCCATATTATGAATTCGCGTAAAAATGATCTGCTAGACGAATTTACTCAAGTTTTAAAAGAGTTCCTTGTTTCTTATGAAAATAACGATATGATACTGTCTGGCGATCTTGCCGAATACGAGATCGCGCCGCGTCTTAAAAAATTGTTTGATCTATTAAAAAATAACGCCAATTCTTTTGAGGAGAGCGCGTAATGCCGATATTAGTAAATTTGTACAGGCTGCAGGCATTAAACCAGTTTCAAATTAACAGTAATCCGGCTAATACCGTCATATTTTTTATAGTTGCCGGCGCTATTGCCGCAGTTATAATTTTTCTCAACGTATCAAAAATTATTAACAGTGCCATGTTAAAAGGACAATCCGGCGCAAATGTAATAAAAGAACGCCCGAAAGTTGATTCGGCTTTCTTTAGGGAAGCAAAAAAATTCGGCTTTAACAGACAAGAATCGGCGCAGCTTGAAAAAATTTTAAGACATGGCGGCGATGATACGGTTGCTATTCTTTACAACATAAAAGAATCGGACGCATGTTTTAAAGCCGCCGTTTTAAGGATGATGAGAGAAAGCCGCGACGGTTATGAAAGCAGTGAATTAACAAAGTTATTTGCTATAAGAAATACATTGGAGTATTTTTTGGTTATGACGGGAGCCGTAAACAGAAACAAAAAACCGCGCTCGTATATGCGTAAACAAACTAATCTGCCAAGTGCTATGTATCTTGTAAACGTAACGCGCGAAAGCAAAGGAATGAAAACCGTAAAAAAACTTGTTTTATCGAACAAAATATTCGCCGGTACAATTTTAAATATTTCAATAGGCGGATGTGCAATAAATACTCAGTCAAAAATTAAAACAGGATCACTTATGAAAATTGAGTTCTCAATTAAGAATAATAAGTGCGCTATGTTAGGCGAAGTATTGCGAATAAATGTAAATTCGGGTTTTGCAGTTTTACATATAAAATTCTTAAAGGTGCCTAAAAAAGCACTTAATGTTTTAAATATGTTTATATTTAATTATTCATGAGTGAGGAATAAATGACCATATCTCAAATAAAAGATATTGTACGTAAAGATGTACCGATATACTACAGACGTGTCTATGCAGGTTCTGCCGTGCTTGAGTTTGCCGGAAAGAAACTGAATGTAGTGGTTGATTGGACTATAGAATCAACACCGTTTGGAACAAAAGAAATTGCCGTAACAATTGCGGATAAAGTTGATTATCCGCTTATACCTTTGATTAAAGAGCTAAAAGCTTTTATCGAAAATCTTGATAATGACGGTAAACTTCCGCCGCTTTAGAAATATTTTTTTACAACGATAAGATTTGTATAAATATATGACGGAAAGGACAGTTTTTTTAAGTAATTCACAGGAAGAAACAGAAGACATAGGAAAAAAAATAGGATGTCTTTTGATCCGCGGCAGCGTTCTTGCGTTAAAAGGAGGTTTGGGGGCGGGGAAAACCTGTTTAACACGGGGAATTGCCCGCTCGTTAGGCGTAACCTGTCCTGTAACAAGTCCTACATATACGATAATCCATGAATACGAAGGCGCTGTTCCTTTTTTTCATATTGATGCATGGCGGCTTTCGGGAAGCGGCGATTTTGAGGAATTGGGCGGAATTGAAATATTGGAAGGTGATTCAATTTGTGTGATCGAGTGGAGCGATCATATAAGCGGAGCCTTGCCGGAAAATACTATTTTTGCGGAAATTAAAATACTACAAGACGGTAAACGGGAGATTGTGATTGATGGACTTTCAAACGAAATCAAGCCTAAGTAATAAAACAATTTTAGCCATAGACACATCGGGTTTGTGTTTGCATATCGCCCTTCAAACAGAGGCGGGAGTTTTTTTAACACTAGCCGATGCCGGAACAACACACAGCGAGCTGCTGTTAGACGCAATAGACGGACTGCTGAAACTTGCCCGTAAAACGCAGGATGATCTTGATTTATTGGCAGCACTTAAAGGTCCCGGATCTTTTACCGGTTTGCGGATCGGTTTTGCCGCGATAAAGGGCATAGCCCTGGCATTGAATAAACAGATGGTATCAGTTCCTACGCTGGACTGTGCGGCATTTATACACAGATCATATCCCGGGCTGGTTTTGCCGGTGCTTGATGCCAAACAGCGAAAATTTTTTGCCGCCGCCTACCGCTCAGGTGAACGTTTAACAGAATACATTGACGCGGCGCCGCAGACTCTTGCCGCCCTCATTGAAAAAAACGACAGGGGCGGTATGCCTGCTCTACTTACCGGCAGCGGAGCGGAGCTTGCGAATAATGCCCTTGCCGGTTTTATAGCGCCGGATAAGGTGCTGGTGTATCCTGACTACAACTATCCCTTAGCCGGAACGATGTTGAAATATATTCAAGATGGGTCTAAAATAATAACCGGTGATGATTTTTTTCAAGCGCCTCTGTATATTCGTTTGAGTGATGCGGAGATAAATGCGGCTAATAGTGAATTAACCATTATTAAAAGTAGGAATTGATGGCGGATACAAAGTTGGCTCCAAACCAAACAATTGATGATGATTTGGAAGAATTGTTATCAGACTCGGACGAGACGGCGGGTATAACTACCTCCGCCAATATAGTTTCCGCGAAGCCTCAGGCAAGCCGTCCGCATCAAAACCATAAGGCGATTCGGGTTCCTACGCCGTCGGCGGCAATGTTCCATACCTGCATTTTTCCGGTACTCAATATAGACAAGGAATTCAGGATAATTTACTCAAATCCGGCATGCCGTAAATTTTTTACAAACTTTTTTAAGCTGGACGGCAACCTGTTTTTTGATGTTTTTGGTAAGTACTTTCAGATAGAGGATGTAAGAGGCATAAGACAGGCTGTACTTAAAGGGTTAAACGGTTATTCATGGCGTGGCA
Source organism: Spirochaetia bacterium (assembly GCA_025997755.1). The sequence goes on from BNVA01000043.1 coordinate 7,234, forward strand.
GCGCTCAAATCAAGTCAAGGGAACATCCTACGCTGCTTACGAAAGTCTATATTTTTCCGGCGGGAATCAACGCCGTTGCCTCAACGGTTTTTACCGTTATGTTTGACGATGTTACCGAAGAAAACAAGACACTGCTTAGAAGCGTATTTATGAGCCTGCTGGAAGCGTCAAAACTCAAGGATAACGATACCGGTAAACACATTTCCCGCGTTAATTATTACTCGGCGGCTTTTGCAAAGTTTCTTTACAACCGCTCCGGCTATGAGCTGGTGGATGCGGAATTCATCGACAACATAGGCTTTTTAGCTTCCATGCACGATGTAGGTAAGATAGGCACCCCCGATGATGTTTTAAACAAGGAAGGACCGCTTTCCGAGTGGGAATGGACAATCATGCAGGAACACACAAAAAACGGTGCGTTTATACTTTCAACCTACCCAAATCCTATGGCTAAAGAAATTGCCCTGGCTCACCACGAAAAATGGAACGGCAAAGGGTACCCATTCCAAATTGAAGGCGATATGATCCCCCTTGCCGCGCGTATTGTTTCCATTGCCGATGTCTATGATGCCCTGCGTATGAAGCGCAGTTATAAGCCGTCGTATACCCACGAGGTCTCCGTGCAGAAAATACTTGAAAGCAAAGGTACGCAATTTGACCCCAGCCTTATCGACATATTTGTTACAATAGCCGATGACTTCAACACCATCTACGAATCCAATAAAGACTAAAGTGTAACTTTCGGTCACCGTTGATTATGGCTTTAAAAAAACCGATAATTAGCTATGGGAAAAAAAGCGCTAATTCAAATCAACAAGGAAAAATGCAATAACTGCCACTCGTGTATCTCGGTATGTCCCGTAAAACATTGTATAGACGGTTCGGGCGACAAAATAAAAATTATCGACGAACGCTGCATTGGCTGCGGCCGCTGCATAGCGGCTTGTACCCGGCACGCCCGCTCATTAGCCTGCGACACAGAAGAATTTTTTACAGACCTTAAAGCCGGTGAACCCATTGTTGTTATGGCCGCTCCTTCTGCGGTTACGGTCTTTAACGATATTTTCAAACTGTTCGGGTTTTTAAAATCGTTAGGTGTACTCGTTGTTTTTGATGTATCTTTCGGAGGGGAGCTTACCGTAAAAAGCTATCTTGAATACGCAAAAAAAGAAAAGCCTAAGTTGATCATAGCGCAGCCCTGCGCCGCGGTAGTAACCTTCTGCGAAATATACGAGCCGCACCTTATCCCCTATCTTGCGCCGGCACACAGTCCAATGCTGCATACCGCAATTATGATAAGAAATTTTTTTCCTGAATACAAAAACGCAAAAATTGCTGCAATATCTCCATGCGCTGCAAAGAAACGTGAATTTGAAGAAACAGGTTTTGTTGATTACAATGTTTCAATGACCGGACTTAAAAAATATATTAAGGCACATAACATTGATATAAACTCATTTAACGCTGTTGATTTTGTTGGTCCTGTTGCCGAACGCGCGGCGGGATTTTCTTCTCCGGGCGGTTTAATGGATACGGTGTTACGCGATGCGCCTGAATTAGAAGATAAGATCAGACGCATTGAAGGCACAGATACCGTTTACAAGTACTTAAATGAAATTCCTAATATGCTTAAAAATGGCAATGCCCCATTTCTTGTTGATTGCTTGAGTTGTGCAGCCGGTTGTAACGGAGGACCGGGTACCGAAAATTACGGACATCCAATAGATGTTATAGAGTCAAAAGTAGAAAAACGAATAAAGGAACAGTGCAAAAAAAGTAAAACGGTTTTTGGATTTAACAAAATTAAATATTCCATTCACAAATATTGGAAGCCAAATTTGTATGATCGTGATTATCAGAATTTAAGTGAAAGGCTTTTAGGCTATCGTATTCCAACGGAAAAAGATTTAGGCTCACTTTATTCAAAAATGAAGAAGTATACGGAAGCCGATTTTCTTAACTGTTCCGCCTGCGGCTACGGAAACTGCAAAGGCATGGCGGAAGCTATTTATAACAACCTTAACCGTCCCGAAAACTGCCATCAGTATTTAAAAAACGATGTGGATGAAAGACTAGGCGAACATATAAACATTATGGAAAATGTTAAAGACGGTATTTTCTTAATCGACAGATCAAGATTGATTTTACCGTCATACTCAAATATGCTGGAAGAAATATTCCGCCGCGATAAACTTGCCGGTCTTCCTGTTATTGATGTTTTAAGCGGGTTTATAGATAAGTCAAAAATTACCGAAATACGCGAATTTTTAGATAAAGCCTTTGAGCCTACGGCGCCGCGCAGCGAGATAGAAAACAACAACCCGTTACACTTTATAGATGCGTCTTTTTTAAACTTAGATGGTGATTATGATATTGTTCCGTTAGAATTCATTATTGTTCCCATAGGAACAAGCGATACTGTTGAGAAACTATTTATCATGGTTCACGATTTGTCGGAAAGACGGATAATCGAACATACTATTGACAGCACAAAGAAAAATGTACGCATACAAATTGACAAAATAGAAGATACTGTTACAAATCCGGATGCCCGTAAAAAGATTGATGAAATAATTATATATCTTATAGATAATTCCGTTAATTATTCATTAAGTGATGCGGACAAACATAACGGCAAAAAGAATATAGAAGCGCACATATCTGTAACTTCTGTAAAAGATGATGAGAGTGTACATTTTTCTTTTATTGACGACAGCAGCGGAATGGATTACAACACATTGGCGGTGCAGGCTGCGGAAAACGGCATTATTGACAAGGGCAAAATTGATGTTTTACAGCCAAAGGAAAAACTTGCCCTAATTTTTGATAAAAACATACATTCAAAGCCGGAAGATAATTATGCAAGTCTTTTCCCCGTTAAGCGAAAGATAAAAGAGCTTGGCGGAAATAAAATCAATTTAAAAACAAAAGCCGGAGAATTCTTTCAGTTGGATTTTTCCATTCCGCTTGACAAACTTGTATAGATACCATAACTTGATTTAGGATTTGACTATGAAGTACAGACAAGATTTAAGATCGGGCAGGGAGTTGTCTGCGCTGGGTTTCGGGTGTATGCGTTTTCCAAAAGTGTTTGGCGGCGCTATCGACATAAAAAAGACCGATGCGCTGATCATGGATGCAATAAAAAACGGCGTGAATTACTTTGACACGGCTTGGATGTATCCGGGCAGCGAAGATGCGCTTGGGACAATTCTGGCGAATAACGGAGCGCGCAAGCAGGTATATATTGCCACAAAACTGCCGGTGCTGTTCTGTAAAAACGGCGCGGATTTTGACAGATATTTTAACGAATCATTGAAACGTCTTAAAACCGATTATATAGACTATTATCTAATGCACATGCTTACCGATTTTGCCTCATGGGAAAAGTTGAAAAGTTTTGGTATTGAAAACTGGATTACACAAAAAAAGAAAAGCGGGGAAATAAAGCAGATTGGATTTTCTTTTCATGGATCGCTTGGTGAATTTATCAAGATATTGAATGATTACGATTGGGAATTTTGTCAAATTCAGTACAACTATTCCGATGAAAATTATCAGGCGGGTGTCGGCGGGTTAAAAGCGGCGGCGGCAAAAAAAATCCCGGTAATTATCATGGAGCCTTTGCTTGGCGGTAAACTGGCAAACAACCTGCCAAATGCGGCATCGCAGGTTTTCAATAAAGCGAATCCTGCACGTTCTGTAGTGGGCTGGGCGTTAGGCTGGCTATGGGATCAAAGTGAGGTTACCGTTGTTCTTTCCGGCATGAGTACTCAAAATCAGCTTACGGAAAATTTAGCGATTGCTCAGGATTTTGAAGCCGGATGTTTAACGGAAAATGATCGCGCCGTATACCTTGAAGTTAAAAATGTTTTTAATGCATCGTACAAGATTCATTGTACGGGCTGCAATTACTGTATGCCATGCCCTAAGGGCGTAAATATTCCAGGTTGTTTTTCCGCATACAATTCAAGCTATCTCATTTCACATATCGAAGGGTTCAAACAGTATTTAACAAGCACGGCTGCTACATCAGTTGAAAATCACTGCGCATCTATGTGCGTTGAGTGCGGCAAGTGCGAAGAACACTGCCCTCAACATCTGCCCATAAGAAATAATATAAAAGCTGTCCGCCGCCGCCTTGAGCCGCTCTACTTTCGTTTTATACTATCGGTTACAAGGGGTGTGTTAAAACTAATTCGAAGCGAATAGTTCTACGGCACACATACGCTATTGTAATTTTTTGGGTAACAATCTAACATTCTTGTAGAGGGGTATAATGTGACAACGCCGACATTTGAAGAAGCAATAAGATTATACAACATGAAACGCTGGGATTCGGCGGCTCAGGCGCTGCTTGCCCTGGACTCATCGGCATTAAATGATGAGGAAAAAGCCGAATTCGCCTACTATCTGGGTTTGTGCTACACAAAACTTGAGCGTTATAACGATGCCTTGCTCTATCTTGAACAGGTGGTTACCGGGGAGGCAAGCCCGCTGCGTGTTTGTCAGTGCCGCCTTACACTAGCCTATATTTATATGATCACACGCCGCCCAAAGCTGGCGGAATTTGA
>BNVA01000044.1 GCA_025997755.1 Spirochaetia bacterium
AAATTCTTGTAGTGAATCATCACTTATTGTTTGCCGACCTTGCCGCCCGTCAAAACGGAGCGGGCTACGAGGGGTTTGTGGTGCTGCCGCCTTACAACAGAGTCATCATAGATGAAGCGCATACAATAGAAAACGCGGCTACATCTTTTTTTTCAAAAAGCATGGGGAAGTTCGGCGTAATAAGATTGATGCGCAGAATCTGGCGGCAAAGAGCGGGCGCTCCCTCAGGATTTTTGGCGCGTATCGTCTCCCGCATGGAAAGCCGCAAAAATGATGATGAATTTACAAACCTTGTGATTAAAATTCAAGACAAAACAGAAGAATTAAACCAAGCGGCTTTATCGTTATGCGGAAGCGAAAGTGTTTTCCGCCTTATACCGCAGCGCGGCGAAATTATCGCAAGACATATCATTACGCCCATGCAGTCTTTACAAATTTTGTTAAACGAATTTGTACAAAAAGCCGCCGCGTTGACCTCACGTTTTGAAGAAACTTATCTGGATGGCGATATGACCGACGAAACAGTTTGGGAACTGCGCGCCGCTCTTTCGCAGGTTCACGGCATTGCATCCCTTTGCGGGGATTTTATAAATTACCGTGAAAAAACAAACGAAGTTTTGTGGATTGAAAGGCGTTATGCCTCTGGCGGCGATTGGGCATCGTTTAACTGCGCTCCGTTCAGCGTTGCCGTTCATTTAAAAGACGCGCTGTTTGCGCCTAACGCTACGGTTATATGTTTGTCCGCTACAATGACTGTATCAGGATCATTCAATTATTGGGACAGCCGCAGCGGAATAAAAATAACGCAGGACAACAAAGGTAAAGAGCGGACGGTACTAAGCGGCATCTTCCCATCGCCTTTTCCCTACTCAAGTTCCGTGCTGCTCGCCGTCCCAAGCGACGCGCCGCCGCCGCAGGACAATCAATATCAAGCATTTGTTGACAAAGCCGTACTAAAACTTACGGAAATTTCAGGCGGCTCCGCGCTTGTGCTTTTTACATCATTCGACAGTTTAAAAAAAGCGTATAACGCTGCGTCGCCCGCTTTACACGCGCTTGGAATAAATTGCCTTAAACAGGGCGATGATGATCGAAGCCGCCTGCTTGCAGCATTTCTTAACGACAAAACCAGCATCTTATTTGCAACAGATTCATTTTGGGAAGGCGTGGACGCCCCGGGCGATACCCTGCGCCTTGTGATACTCTGCAAGCTGCCTTTTACCATGCCTAACGATCCTGTGTTTCAAGCCCGCTGCGAGGCTATCGAAAGAGACGGCGGCAATTCGTTTATGGATCTATCCGTCCCGGAATCCGTAATGAAATTCCGGCAGGGCTTCGGCAGGCTTATACGCCGCTCGTCCGATAACGGTGTCGTAGCCGTTTTGGACAGCCGTGTTTTATACAAACGTTACGGCAGTCTTTTTTTGCAATCGTTGCCAAAAACAAAAACCTGTTTTGATAATTTGGAAGTTGTTGTACGCGAAACGGAGTCTATGCTTTTTTCGTCTTAAAAATAGAAACCAAAAACAGATCCATGATGATGTCCTGCAGGGCTGTGCCGCTTGAACGTGTAAGCAGATCGTACTCTGCGCATAACGCTATGAATTTGTCGGCACTGTCCATGCCGTAATGGGATGCGGCTTTTCCGTAATCGGTTTTTGTTTTAAAGTTTATGCCGATTCTTTTTAACTCAAAATCATTCATGGTACCGTTTTGTGAAAGCTCGCAGTAATCACGAAAGCGCCTGAAACACCAAATAAGTCCTGCAAAAATAGAAGCCGCAGCCTCATCGGCGGAAAGCAAAGAACGTGTTATTTCTATGCTTTTTAAAAAATTCCCTGCGGCTATTGCGGAAAAAAGTGTAAATGCCGATTCGCTTCTGTTATGCGAAAGAAGTTTTTCCACTTCGTCTGCGGTAATCGGTTTTTTAGGATTTTCCCGTTTGTAAAAAAAAGAAACCAAGGCGGAGCAATCCTTTCTAAGCGCATCGGTAGTGTTTTCCACCATTTCTAGTATTGCATCTATCGCGGGCTGCGAAATAACAAAGCCTTCACGTTTAAAAAAATCACGCACCCAAGTTGGTTTTTCGTTTTCAAACATTTCCCAAAAAATTTTTTTGTTTTTTCCGGCTGCGTTTTCTATTTTTGTATCTATCTTGTTTTCTTCGGAGATAAAGATGAGCGTTGTGTCATTACCAGGCGATTTTATATAGGAGCAAAGCCCCGCCGTTTCATCTTGTTTTTTTAGTTGGTCGGCATTTTTTATAAAAATTAAACGCGCATCGCTAAACAGAGAACCGCTTAACAGCACGGAAAGAATATCACTTACCGGTGTATCGCCCGCGTAAAAACTGGTTTCCTCCGGCGGGGCGTTGTATTTCTCTTTTAATGAGAAGCGTATCTTTTCAATTTCGTCCTGCTTTCTGCCGATTTCAGGACCCAGAAAAAGAAAACACTCGCTCTTTGCCATTTCTTATATGGCTTTTCCGTAAGAGCGGAAAACAAAGGCAAGGTTTCCTAAAATTCTAATGTTGTCGCAGAACAGAGGATGATAGATCGGATTTTCGGATGTCAATTTCACAATACTGTTGCGTTTAGAAAATCTTTTTAAAACAAAACCATCGTCAATTTCGGCAACGATAATGTCACCGTTTTTTGCCGTGTCGTGTTTTTCAATTATCGCAATATCGCCTTCAACAATTCCGGCGCCTGTCATAGAATCGCCGCGAACTTTTACCGCAAAATAACGTGCGTTGTTTTTTAACATTGAGCGGTGTACCGGTATTGAACCCATGTACGTTTCCTCGCTTAAAATACGACGTCCGGCTGCAACCTCGCCTAGTATCTGTATCATTTCGACACCATCCCTGCCGGTGTCTTCGCAGGTTTTATTTACAATTTCTATAGTGCGTGAAATCTTATCCTTCATACGCACCCAGCCCTTCTCTCTTAACACCCGTACATGATCGTGGACAGCCTTTGGCGTCAAACCAAAGTGAGCCGCAATTTCTCTGTACGACGGCGAATAATTATTTTCGCTGATAAACATGGCGATAAAACTCAACACTTCATTCTGTCTTTTTGTCAAACTTTTCATAGCTTATTCCCATCAATTCCATATTTCTTCAATTTTGTGCTGAGGTTTCCCGGATACATCCCGATAGCCTCTGCCGTTCTTGACAGCGCGTTTCCGTTTTTTTCAAACTGATATTTCAAGTAACATCTTTCAAATAATTCTTTCGCTTGATTATAGGACAATTCCAGTATATCACTAAAGATCTGATTTTGTCCAGCGTTTAATGTACCGGCGGCATCATCTTTTGTATCAAATAATAATTTTAAAGAGTTAAGATTTACACTCTCATCGTCACAGAGTATGGCAATACGCTCCGCAATATTTTTTAATTCGCGGACATTTCCGTGCCATGGATATGCTTTTAAAAAAGATAGTGCTTCGTTTTCAAAAGTAAAAACACGGCTGCAGTTTTCTTTTAAAAAGTACTGCAGTAAAATTTCTATATCATCGGGGCGCTCGCGCAGGGCGGGCATGTGTATCGGAATAACATTTAACCTGAAAAACAAATCCTGTCTAAAATTGCCGTCTTTAACTGCCGCTTCCAGATTTTTGTTTGTAGCCGCCACTACCCGCAGATCAACATCGATCACTTTTTCGCCGCCTACCCGCTCAATCTGCTGTTCCTGAATTGCCCGCAAAACTTTAGCCTGCGCGTTAAGCGACATATCTCCAATTTCGTCGAGAAAGAGAGTACCACCCGACGCAAGCTCAAACCGTCCGCGCCTTGAGGAGGCGGCATCGGTAAACGCGCCTTTTTCGTGTCCGAACAATTCACTCTCTATCAGGCTGTCCGGTATTGCTGCGCAGTTTACTTCGACAAACGGCATCTTTGCCCTCTTTGAAAGTTTGTGTACGGCGCGCGCGACAAGCTCCTTGCCGCTGCCGTTTTCGCCTGTAATAAGAATACGGGCATCGCTTCCCGCCGCTTGTTTTATAAGCGATCTAACCTGCTCTATCTGCAGGCTTTCCCCGATAATCTCGCTCGTTCCGCTTGCAGTACTTTTTAATTCTACATTTTCTTTTCGCAGCGCGATCATGGCAAAGGCGTTTCGGCATATCGTTAAAATTTTGTCGATGGACAACGGCTTTTCCATGTAGTCGAATGCGCCTAACTTTACAGCCTTAACCGCCGTCACCAGAGTTTCTGCGTGCCCCGACATAACTACAACTTCAACATCCGGCCAGCGTTTTTTTATCTCGCCCAGCGCTTCAATACCGTTCATTTTAGGAAGCATAACATCGAGAAACACAAGATCAACTTTTTCTTTTGATATTATCTCTATACCAGCGGGCGCGTCTTCGGCAACTAATGCAGCATATCCCTCATCCTCAATAATGTCGGACATGGAGCTGCGTATGGATCGTTCATCATCAATTACCAATATTTTATTCATCTGTTACTCAATAACCGGCAGATCAACAAAAAAAGTTGTTCCCGCGCCCTCTGCGGAATTAAACCAGATACCGCCCCCGTAATCCGTTATGATACGTTCCACTATAGGAAGTCCCAATCCGGTTCCCGATTCTTTACTCGTCCAGTATGGCGTAAAAACTTTTTCTTTATCTTCGCGGCTGATCCCCTTCCCCGTATCCTGAATAGATAATCTACAATAGCGCGATTCGCGTTTGTTGACAAGATCGGTACGTATATCAATGCGTCCTTTACTGTTCATAGCGTCTATGGCGTTTATAACAAGGTTGTTTATAATTTGAGTTAGATGTTTACGCTCAATGCGCACTTCCAAAAATGAAGTCATACGGCTTGTATCAAAAATAACATCGGGACAGGATGTAATATACGGAGCGATTATATCCTCTAAAGTTTCGCGTATGTTTGTTTTTGATGAGGACGCCTCAATAGGACGCGACAGCGTTTTAAATTCGTCTAACAGACTGGTAAGACTTTCCACCTCTTGTATGATCGACATCATGGAGTTTTCAATAATTTCATTTGTTTTTTCAGGATTATTATGAAAGCGGCGCAGCAGCCGTTCCGCCGTAAGTTTTATCGGAGTAAGCGGATTTTTTATCTCGTGAGCCAGTTGCTGCGCCATACTCTGCCATATAGAAATTTTTTCGGAGCGCACAAGAGCGTTTTGCGTCTTTTCAAGATTCTGCACCATAGCATTAAAATTGCTTACCAACTGACCAAGTTCATCGTTGGGACGGCTTAGTATTTGAACGGTAAAATCCCCTTTTGCCACACGTTTTGTCGCCTCGCCCAATTCAACAATAGGCTGCGTTATAATTCGTGTAAACGTAATAGTGATGATTATAGTAATAAGCAAAATGGGGAACAAAAATACTCCAAGATAAAAAAACATATACGGCATCACATTGCGCATAAGAGTGCTATTTATCATTAAGAAGCGTTCTTCTTCTTCGTTTATGCGCCGCATTGATTCATCAAAACCTTCTCCAAGGCTAAAACTTATCACCCGTATTGTTCCCGGTTTTATAAAATCAACATAACGCACCGTATCCGTATCGCGGGGCATTTCGCGGTTTTTAAAACCCGTTGTTACGGCAGGCGGCGCGTTTAGTTCCCGCCGCGCATCACCCACAAACAAAATGCTTTTGTAATTCATCAATCCATCAAAAGAAAATTCCTGAACAGCCGCAATATCATTACCGCGCAGACTGCCTGTGTTTCTTTGATTATTAAGAAATTGTTCGGATAATTTTTCCGCGCCTATAGCCCTTATATCCTCCTCGAATTTTTGCGTACGGAATGCATACGCCTCCGCCGCAAAACTCTGCGCATCGATAAGCGCCTGTTCCACATTCACATGCGGCCAATAGTTCACCACGCGGGAGAAAGATTGTAATGTTATAAGCACAACAGGAATCGCCGTAAGAACAACAACAATTATAAAGTTAGTAATAAGCCTAAGCTGAAACTTGCTGCCAGGTTTGTTTATAATGATGTCATGTATTACGGAGGCGGCGTAAAACGCCAATAGGACAAGCAAAAAGACCGGAATCGTAAAGTATATAATCAAAAACAACAACTGCGGTTTTTTTGAAAAAAACAGAATGTCGTTTATAAAGTTCCCCGAAAAAAACAGCGTAAGAGCGCATATCAAAATATACACGATAAGAAGAACGCGGACATTTATCAAACCCAGCTTTGGTATCGGCTTTATAAGCGGCATCGTGTCTATACTAACCTGTTTTACAAAACTTTAAAAGATGGCGAGCCATCTGAGGCAATTTATTGCAAAAACAAATTTTGTATCATTATATTTTCTATAATTTGTCCATTAGACATATCCTCTGAATAAAGTATTTTACAATCACATTCCAAAGCCGATGCAATAATTAGACTGTCGTAATATGAATAACTATAGCGGTCTTTTATTGCAATTGCATTATGTATGGCTAAACTGTCTACGACCGAAACAAAACAAACATTCATAAGTTCATCAATAATATTATCAATTCTTATAGCCGGTAATTTTAATTTCTTAAATGCAATATTACTAAATTCATTAAGAACCTGTGTGCTTATGTACCGCTCATTTATGTCGAAGGCATCTTTGACGATTTTTCTTTTCTCTAATTCTGTATCAGAGTATAGATAAACGATCATGTTTGTATCAAAAAATATTTTATTACCGTTCATTTGCTTCTTCTCTATTAAATACAAAGCCGCGAGTATCAATACTAGCTGCTTTAAAATAGTTTTCCGGTAATGGACCTGAAATTTTTGGCTGATGTCTAACTGACTTGTTTTTACCAAATCGTAACGGCAGTGTTGTTCTATCATTATCCTCATCGTAAATACGGAGTTCTGCCTTTTGCCGACCTTTTCCTATTGCCTCTACCGGGACATCCGGCACAAACTTTCCGTCTTCAAAAAATCCTTGAAACACTAATAACATAATACGTCTCCTGCGATCAATCGCTGCAAAAGCCGACAAATTCTCATAGCTCCCGGCTTCAAGACAGCATATCGTTGTTATATGAAAACTATAGCATAAAATCAAAATTTTAAATAGAATACAACCGTAAGGAGTAGTATAGCATGATTAAAAAACGCGGGCTTGCCGGATTGATTCTTCTATCAATTATCACACTTGGTATTTATGGACTCTATTGGATTCACAAATTGGCAAAGGATGTAAATGCAATTTGCGATGGAGACGGTAAAAGAACAGGCGGTTTGTTAAAATACCTTTTATTGGGTCTAATAACATTTGGAATTTATGACTTGGTATGGCTGTATATGCTGGGCGACAGACTGCAGGACAATGCACAAAAATACGGTCTTACGTTTAAGGAAAGCGGCGGCATCGTATTGCTTTGGTATGTATTAGGCGCGTTTATCATTGTTGGGCCTTTTATAGCGCTATGGATTATTATAAAAAATACAAATGCGTTAGCTGAAGAATACAACAAGAAAACTGAGGCAACGGAGCAATAAGCCGCTGCTGCCGTTATGCGGCGGACTGTTTTTTATAACCTCGACGCCTTGTATTTTCCCGGAAAAAACCCTAAACTGTGGCATACCACTGGGAGGTTACTTTGAAAAATTACAACAAATTATTGTGTGTGGGTATTCTAGCGCTTATACCGGTTTTTATCGGGGCGGTAGCCTGCAAAAAGGGGGATGGAGTGTCTGATTCAACAACGGCGGCTATCGAAGCGCTTGGACAGGGCGTTTATGCCGTATTAAGTACGGGTAAGGGTGAAATCATCGTTAAGCTGGAGTATGAAAAAACACCGCTTACTGTCAGTAACTTTGTCGCCCTTGCCGAAGGAAAAATGGATGCGGCAAAGGGCAAGCCGTTTTATGACGGGCTTACCTTTCACAGGGTAATTAGCAGGAATAACGGCGATGATCAAGATTTTATGATTCAAGGCGGCGATCCTCTGGGGAACGGCACAGGCGGACCCGGCTACAAATTTGCCGATGAGTTTGATTCAAGCCTGCGTCATGATGTTCCCGGAATTCTTTCTATGGCTAATTCCGGTCCCGCGACAAACGGCAGTCAGTTTTTTATCACACTTGTTCCGACTCCTTGGCTTGACGGAAAGCATACCATTTTTGGTCATGTTGTAAAAGGTCAGGATGTTGTGGAAAAAATTAAGCAGGGCGATAAAATCAATTCGATCCGTATAGTCCGTGTAGGCGATTCGGCAAACGCATTTAAACCCGATCAAGCGGTTTTTAACACACTACAGGATGCGGCAAAGGCGGCGGCGGAAGAAAGACTCGCGTCGGCTAGGAAAAACGATATTGCAAAAATTGAGGCTAAGTACCCTAAGGCGTCAAAATCACCCTCCGGCATCTGGTATACGATTACCAAGCAAGGTTCCGGCAGCAAGCCCGAAGCGGGAAAAACTGTTAGTATGAAGTACAAGTTAAGCCTATTAGATGGTCAAGTTTTGGATAACTCCGATTTTCACGGCGGTGAGTTTCAATTTCAAGTAGGTGTGGGTCAGGTTATTCCGGGCTGGGACGAGATGGTTTCGGATATGAAGGTCGGCGAAAAACGCATTGTCGTAATTCCGCCGGAGCTTGGTTATGGCGCAGCCGGAGCGGGTGGCGTGGTACCTCCAAATGCATATTTAGAGTTTGATATGGAGATGCTAAAGTAGGGATACTGCGGCGAAGTGTCCGCCACGGATGGCGGACGTGTTTCTTCTCCTCAATTCAAAAGTTTTTGGCACATATCAAAAACCACCGCTTCAAAATGATCGAGGCTGATTTTTTCGACTTCCACCGGAACTTGGGTGAATTCAAAAAACTCGAATAATTCTTCGTCGGGTATTTCAATAACGCCGGTATCAAGTACAACAATTTTTTCAAAGGAACCGAAATTTACCCGTGCGTCCGCATCATCCCAACCGTGCCCCTGTTTATATATTTCACGCCAGAGACGCAGTCCGCCGGATGTTAGATAATAAAAATTACCCTGTGCATCCATCTCCTGTTTCTTTTCGGGACCTAATAATATCGCAACGCAGTTTGCCGGTTTTGGGTAAATTGAACCAGAAGCCTTGGCAACTTCTGCCATATTCGTATGACACATACTGCCATACAGTAACGCCGTTTTCCGGTTGTTAAAGGACGCAAGCCCTTCGTTAATTGCGGCTTCCAGTTTTGGTTCGCTGACATCTAATCCGGGCGGTAAAAACTTTGCAGAAATTTCTTCCCCCAATTTTTCTTTCAACTGCGGCAGTATTTTTTCCAGTTCCCATTGAAAAATACCGCAAGACAATATTGGTAAAACCATAATTTCCACCTCGTTAAATTAAGGCTTCAGCTTTTGTTGCGGAAAAAACAAGTTGTTTGCCATTTGCCTCTGCGGTACCGGTCAGCCTATACCCTTTTGGCTTTCCATCGATCATCGTTGCACCCACAACCCAGGCATGTTTATTTGCGGACAAGTTTTTTTGGGTTTGTTCCATTTTATAAATGCCAAAAATCACGGTATCCCCTGCCACCTCACCTTTGCCTGCAACAATGGGGTGCGGGTTACCGTCAGTACCAATTGTCACCAGCGACAAAAATGCCGTTCCCTCAACCACCTGCTTCACATCGTCCCCGATAATCGTTTCTTTAACCATCTTTTTCTCCTTAAGAAAATATTTTATAGCACTCTTAGTATGCTACTTGGTATTATATTACTACCTAATCTTGATAATGTCAATAGCAAATATAGAGTAAATATAAAAATATTACCTACTTGACAAAAAATGTGGACATAATATACTTACTAAGTATGGAAAATATGACTACCGAGAATATATGTAATGATAAACCTTGTGCAAAATGCCCCTGCATGGACTTTTGCCCATTGGATAATGCAATGCGCATAATTGGAGGAAAATGGAAAGTTCCTATTTTGTGTGCACTTCACCAAGATGGCTCAACACGATACAACGAGTTAAAACGAAAAGTTCGTGGTATTACAAATACTATGTTGGCAAGCTCGCTAAAAGAATTGGAAGAAGCCGGACTTATCAGCAGAACACAATTTATGGAAATACCTGTCCGTGTCGAATATGCAACAACTGACTCATGTAATGTTTTATTACCAATATTAAATCAACTTGCACACTGGGGAGCCAGTATTAATAATACGGAAACATGATAGCGCATAATTCACTATTTTTTAATGACGTAGAATATGTATATCATTCTTCGACTCAGGCGGTGTTAAAAAACGTTAGCTTTGATATTCAGACGGCGTGGACGGGAATAGTTGGCGGGAACGGTGCGGGAAAAACGACGCTTTTGCTGCTTGCCGCAGGTATTTTGAAGCCAAGCGCCGGAGTATGCAAGAGACCGGCATCTGTTTTTTACTGCCCCCAGCGAACTGATGAGATACCGGCGGGCTGGGAAGATTTTTTTGCTTTAATTTATAATGACAATGATGCTAGTGCCCTTTGCAGCCGTTTGGGTATCGAAGATGACTGGCATCTGCGTTGGGAAAGTTTAAGCCATGGAGAACGGAAGCGGCTCCAGTTGGCGGTCGCCCTCGCCTGTAAGCCCGCTTTGCTGGCAATTGATGAGCCGACTAATCATCTCGACAGGGATGCGAAACGGCTCATTGGTAACGCACTGGCAGAATATAAGGGCATCGGGCTTTTGGTGAGCCATGATCGCGCACTGTTGGATAGGCTCTGCACCAACTGCCTGTTTTTGGAAAATGGCAATGCCCATATACGCCCGGGCGGTGTCACGCAGGGGTTAAGAGAAGAAAAAAGAGAGCGGCTTGAAGACGGCCGGATACGGGAGCAACTGTACAATGAACGAAAACGTCTTTCAGCAGAAGCGGATAGGCGGCGTCGCCTTGCGGATAGCGCCCGAAGCCGGTTATCAAAAAAGCACGTAGGAGCGAAAGACAGCGACGCAAAGGCAAAAATTAATCTGGCATATTTAAGCGGCAAGGATGCGGTGGGGGCAAATCTTTACAAGCGCATGGTAAACCGTATTGACCGCGTTGACCAGGAATTGAACGCCGTCCACATCGGGGGAAAGCGGAAAACCGGCATCACCATGGAGGGTGCCGCATCAAAAGCTGACAGGCTTTTTTTATTGGAAGCGGGAAGTCTGCCGATTGGAAATAATCGTACGCTGTTTTTCCCCGAACTTAGTATTTCGAGGCAGATGCGAATAGCGCTGACGGGAAAAAACGGGGCGGGTAAATCCATGTTGGTGCGGCATATTATTGAACATATTTCCCCTTCAATTCCCGTCTTCTACCTGCCCCAAGAATTAACGGAAGCGGAAAGTATGGCTGTGTTAGCGCAGGTTTTTGAGGAGAACGAGAAATGCCGGGGCGAGATATTGTCGTATTTTTCACGACTCGGCTCCAACCCAAAAAGCATTTTGCAATCGGCGCTGCCCAGCCCCGGCGAGGTGAGGAAACTGCTCATAGCCCGGGCGGTGAGTCATAAGCCGGCGTTTATCATCATGGACGAGCCTACCAATCATCTGGATTTACCGTCGGTGATGCTTTTAGAAGAAATGCTGAAAGAGTGGCGCGGCGCTCTGCTTCTGGTGAGCCACGACGAGCCCTTTCTGTCCATGCTAACTGAAACAGAATGGGCTATTTCAGATGA
>BNVA01000045.1 GCA_025997755.1 Spirochaetia bacterium
GGTAATAAGGATATTAGCAGCGGCGACATCACCCCACGCTTCGACCGTGTTGGTACGCGAATAGGCAAATTTTCCGGTTTTGTATGACTCTACTGTTTCGGGTACATCGTCTCCATCGTATAATGGCTCTAAACAATCCGCTAGATAATAAGGATAAAAACTGGAGCTTAGAATGTATTGATATTTATTACCGGGCATCTGTCTACCGGTGTATATCCACTTTATATCAAACTTCAAGGCGATACGATCAAATGTTCTGCACATATCCCAGAACTCATTGGATTTTTGCTCTGCTTGTTTAACCCAATATTCAGTGTCTTCTAAAACTGTATATTCACTTGCTATCATTTCCAGTACATTTTCTATATCTCTTTTCCATTCGTTATTAAGGTAATGTTCATACGGAATATAAACGACAAGTGAAACTACAATCGAAACAAGTATAAAAAAAAATGCAAATTTGAACCGCAGACTATTTGAGACGTTTTTAAAAAGAAAATCAAATAAGCGGCTAATCTTATACTCCTGCCCCGATGATACTTTTTTCCTCACTATCTAACGATAACGTAAGAATTAAAACATCAGGCGACGCTGCGGGAAGATTGATAAAAACCGGATCGCCGTCTTTGGGCGGAAATATGCTGTAATCGCCATGAATAATCGTGGGTACCGACATGCTCATCGGCATCATATCATCAAATTGTTTTTTTACTCTGCCGCTTATTATATTGTTAATTTCGCCAATTGCATCATAAACATCTTCATTTATTTTTTCATATTGAGTTCCTGTCATTTTTTTGGCAATAGCAAGCGCAAAACTGTTGCTCATGGAGATAGCAATAAAACAGCGTATATTTTTTCCGATAAGCCCTATCATTACGGAAAAATCAAGATATGGCAGGTCATCTTTTTTGAGTATTTGTTTTTGATTTGGAAACAGATCTATACCGGCAATTTCTTTAAATGAATGGACACATTCATGGACAGTAACATTAATAAAAGAGTTATTCATTATCTCCTAGTATGTTTCTTTTGAAACAAGTTTATTACTTTTTCCCGCAGAATAACAGGATCAACCTGTTTAATCAAAAAGTCCGCTGCCCCCTCTTTGATTGCCTCAATGACATTTTTTTTGGCGCCGTCACTCGTTACGATGATAACGTTTATATCCTTAAATATATCTTGTGCTTTAATTTTCTTTAAAAACTCTATGCCCGACATATTAGGCATATTCCAATCAAGCAGAATCAAGTCAATTGTACCCTCTTCCGCATACCTTGTCTCCAGAAAGTGTAAGGCCTCATCTCCGTCAGCCGCCTCAAAAACATCCCAAACCCCGGGCATTTCGTTGAGATAGCTTTTTAAAATATTCCGTGCAAATCTTGAATCATCTACTATAAGTACCGTCATCTTCTACACCTGCTTATTTTAAAAATTTCCAAAAACAAAATTCCGTATCTCCGCCGCAAGATAAAAAGAGCCTATGCCTAACACGGGCAGTTTTTTTTCTTTTGCTTCGTCTAACGCCGCCTTTATACCTTTTTCCGTTTCTTTGATGAATGTGATTTCTGTCTTGCAGGCGGGATTTTCTTTTTGAGCTTGGACAAAAGTTGCGTGAACTTTTTCCGGCTCGCTTACTTTGTATGTACCGGGAGTTGTTATAACTATATGTGAAAAATGAGGCAGCAGCGCGTGCGCCATTGCGTTGTCATTCTTTCCGAGTGCACAGCCAAAAATCAGGATGCCGCCATTGCCATAGAGTTTTGCAAAAGTTTCAACGCAAAGATTAACGCTTATGTCGGTATGAGCGCCGTCAACGATCAAAGGAGGATTGCTTTGCAGCTTTTCAAAGCGCGCAAGCAGTTTAAAGTCTTTTAATCCGTTTTGAATTGTGCGCGCGTCAATTTGCGGAAATGCTTTTTTTACCGCCATAATCGCCATTGCCGCGTTTTGCGCCTGAATCTCGCCGGGAATCGCTATCGAAAGTTTTAACGGCTCATCAAAAAAACCGCTTTCCTTAAAACGTAAAGTAAAATCCGTTCCGTTAGGCGTAATTTTGATATTTTCAATATCAATGGTTTTTGGAAGATAGTACAGCGGACTGTTTTTTTCCGCTGCCGTTTTTGTAAAAACCTCCATTACTTCGGGATGCTGTCCGGCAAGAATAACTGGCTTTGCCTGCTTTATTATACCGGCTTTTGCCTGCGCAACTTCACGCAGTGTCGTTCCTAAAAATTCGGTATGTTCAAGCTCAATTATAGTAATAACGGAAACACTGCTTTGACAAATATTTGTAGGGTCTAAGATGCCGCCCATGCCGGTTTCTACAACAAGAGCGTCAACACCCGCCTCAGCTGCACAGAGAAAGTAAAATAAAGTTAGAAGCTCAAAAAAAGTAGGCTCCGGACTACACCCGTCGGAAACATCCTCCATTGCCTTGTATTCCTTAGATGTTTTATCCGTAAGAATTTGTGTAAGCGCATAGAGTTTTTCTCCGGCGTTCAGATAGGTTTTGTCATCAAAAAAATCATCGCCTAACGTAATCCGTTCACGGTACTCGGTAATGTGAGGCGACATATAACGGGCAGCACGCAGCCCCGCCGTTGTTAGTATCTGCGCTGCCATCGCCGTAATCGAACCTTTGCCCTTGGAACCCGCAATATGAATTGACGGTGCGCAGCGCTCAGGATGACCGGCAGCCTCGCCTATGATCTGCATACGCTCCGGTCTCATAGACGGCGGCGTATACCCCTGCTCCAGATTTATAAACCGCGACATCCAATCAAATATCTCGTCGGGTCTTTTAAATGCAGACATGCGAAAATGCTACACCCAAGTAAAAAAAAAGAAAAGTGGAATTTGTAAAATTAAATTGCTAAAAAAAGTTAGGCGCTAATTTCCCACCACAGGTATGCCGAAAAGAAGGCTCACTACAAAGGAACGCTCCTTGTACAATAGGTTGGTCCCTGTAAGGTCTATGGAAGCCTTGAATTTGTTTAACACGGGAATCACGGATAGATCAACGCGCAGTCCAGTATTCAAACAACCCGGGAATTCGTTTTTCGTGTTCTCGTGATTATTGTTGTAGGAAAAATTGGAAAAATCCATAATCCAATGCAGGGCATGGCGAAATAAATTCGGCGCAAGTTCAATATCAAAACCCAGCCCTATATTTAAACCGGGAGTATATTCCGTATTGAAAGTATAGCCCACGGCAAAAGAAGTTTCCGCAGACATTCCGAAAAAGTAACCGAGATAAGTTGCGGCAATGTACGCCTGTCCTGCCAGACGAATATCGTCGTGGTAGATCTTTTCCCTATGCAGATGTAGATTTCCACCAACTGCCAGTGCGCTTCGCGTTAGTGGGAAATGGAATTTGGCGCCGATGACCGTATCGAGATTATTCGCGAACGCATCGGACGATGTAATGTGCGGTACGCCTACAATGGCGGAAACCTCAAACCATTTGACAAAGCTCATCGCAAGTTTGACGTATGGCTCTTTTTGGGTAACATCATAGGCGGCACCAATATCAATACCGAAATTGGCTGCGTGTTCCCAGCCGATGCGTCCGGTGGGAATGGCGAACAGTCCGGTAGCGCCGCTAAAACTCATCGCTTTAAGGGGCGATGAGAGGACTACATCCTGAACAGGAGGCTGCGGTTCGGTTTGAGCCATCACGCCGCCCACAGCAAGAAGCGAAAGAAGAGCGATGGATTTTATGCACAAGAGCCGTTTTATGAAATACGTCATCTTGAATACTGCTTAGTCTCCATCAGTAATCGCTTATAGGGATCTGTTTTTCATACAGATCAAGCCATAACTGCGCCAGGCTGCTATTGGGCGCTCCGCCCGCCACCGCAGACAATTCCTTATCTGACATATCCCCGCGGCGATTCAGGAAGTCGGCCTGCTTCAAGGAAATACCATTTTTTGCCGCAACGTTTATAACTGCCTCAGTGAAAGCCGTGTCAAGATCCGTCTGCAATGCCTTATTGTTTTTAGCTTTATTAAAAAAATCGGTTACTGTACTCATCTTCGATTCTCCTTATGATACCAATGTATTACCCCAATTGGGTAAATTATTACAATTATTGCAGGTTATTCATCAAGAATCCGCTTTAAGTCATTCAGCGCCCGGGACTTGGCGGTACATACATTTGCATAACTCATATTAAGCCGTTCCGCAATCTCCTGCGGATTTAAACCATGATAAAAAGAGAGTATGATAATGTTTCGTTTATTTGTATCTAGGGATTCCATGGCTTTTACAAGGGTGTCTTTGCGAATAAATGCTTCAACTTCCTGGGATTCGTCTTCATAATCATGGTCGCCTATGGGTTCAAAACGTATAATACGCTGGCGGTTATAGGTATCCCGCAGACGCCGGTTAAGCAGGTTTCGGGCAATGGTAAAAATCCATGTGGATTCGGAGGCTTTTTCCGGGTTGAACTTTTCCGCACACTTGGATACTTCAAGGAAAACCTGCGAACAGAGGTCTTCAGCATCCGCTTCGTTGTTGATCTTACTGCGTATATACCCATATACCTTATCCCGATATTCCTTGAATAAACGGCTGAGCCATAGCTCTCTATTTTCCACTTATGTCCTTATCCACTCGCAGCAGATGGTTTTGATTTATATCTCCGGCGGCGGCAACATCACATAGATCGTCATCTAATAATTCTTGCTTGGAGAACCCGGCAGCATCACCGGCGGCATCAACCATGCCGCATATTCTGGGATTATGGACAAAATTACCGTAATAGTCAAGCAGTTTTTCCAACATAGATTCTGATAGTTTCTTATTCATTCAATTTTCCTCCATCTATTTTATTACCGCCATGTGTATAATTCTTACATGTTTATCTTCCAGCGCTGATAGCGGTTTTGTTTCTCATCTACGTTGCCATTGTTAGTTTGAGGAATGGGGTTGTTCTGCCTGTGGGGAGCAATTCCGGCATTAAGACTTTCGTCCCAGTTGTCCTTGCCGGTAAGAACATCTATTCCGATATTGAAGTAAACCTCGTACCGTTCCTTGACCTTACGGGTACCGCCTTTGTGCAGGGCGCACATCAACAGGGTCTGTACCAGACCATTGGCGGCGAGTCCGGGAGGGGTGGGTACTACCTGTTCCCCTGTGGGCATCAAATTGCCGAATGCCCAGAAGCCGGCTAAGGATAGAAGCCCTGCCGGAGTATCGGGGCACTCGTTCCCGATATCCAGACATTTCTGGCTGTTTTCCGCGTTCGGGGACACTACCCAGCGGTAGACCGCGTCCATGGCATTGTCACGCAGTTTTTTTTCGTGAGCCGGAACCTTTGGTGGAATGACAGACTTGATTGTGTCTACCGTTTCTTTCTGGAGCGCTTGGAGCTGGGACTTTAACTTTGCCTCCTCTACAAACACCGGGGAGGCTGGATTTATTGGGTAGGGGTCATCGTTGATCCTGCCGCCCGCCATTTTGAGCAGATCTATGGGATGAATACCATGAACCTTTTTGAAATCCTGAAAGGCGTGTTCCACGGCTCCCCGGACATAGGCAAGCATCTCCGGATCAAGGAGGGCTTCGGCTTTCTTTAATTCAGCCTGTGCGGCGGCCTGCATACTCTTTATTTCCGCATCGACCGCAGGGTCCGGTTTCGGCAGTTCAATTTTTGCCCATTCCGGCACGGTTACCTCAAAATTTGTGCCTATGTCCGCAATATCCCTGTCCACCGCAGGGTTTGCCTTCAACTCTTCGATAAGGGAATTTATACACCGGTACGCCCACCAGACTCCCGACCGGCGGTGGGTGATATAGGCAATCAATTCACAGGCGTCTTTATACTGTTCGGCCTTGGCGAATTTAAAAACCAAGTCCTCCGCGCCGGTAACTCCGGCACAGAATTCCGCAAGGTCGGGTCTTATTTTGTAGTTTTCTTTGGTAACCGCATCTTCTATGGTGAGGTACCTAAGCAATACCAGATGTCTGTTAAGCCAATCAAGTTTATCCGCCATGATCCTTTCTCCTGTTAGGTCATCTTCAAGGCTTTAGTTTCAATGTCGGAAGCCCCTGCCTTGGTTCGCAACGCCGAAGCTCCGCTGTCTGCGGCGGTTGCCTCGCCGGTTTGAGCCTTTGCTTCGGTCTCCGAAGCTTTAACCTCTCCGTTAGCCCCCGCTACCGTATCCTGGGCCAGTTTGCCCTCGGTTTCGGTGGCGGCGATCTCGGTACTGCTCAATGCCGTATCGCTTTCGGTCGGGTGGATGCTCCTGTCCCCCGCCATGGTACTTTCCTTAAAGTTTATGAGCAGCAGTTCCGCAATAAGGGCGCTGGCAGCCGCAACCAGTGCGGCGGTAGCAATCGACCCGATAATAGAGCCGGTCGCCGCAGATACGGCGGCTTTGGTTTTTTCATCTAATTTCATAACCACTCCGTTTTTTCAACAGGATCAAAAGAAGTTTTTATATCATTGGGAAGATTTGCAAGATCTTTTACTATAGCCGAAACTTCGACTCCTGCCTTAATGGTAAATTCTGCGGTAGCTATGGTTTCGTGGATGGGACCTGCGGGACTTCCCCCTTCGGTTGCCTTTGTTGAATAGAAGCTCTTCTGTTTGCCGGCCTTTAAAACAATATCTCCATTGCCGCTCAGTACAAACTTGGGAGTTTCCGGCGCTGCGGCGCCATAGACACAGAGAATGCCCGTAGTTATGGTAATAATACCCATATCAATAAATACGGCGCAAAGATTAAGGTTGTCTTTATAGATAGAAGATACGGAATCTTCGCCTTTAAAACTTTCTATGGTTGTATTGATTGTCTCCAGAGTGCTATACACCTCAGAAGTAATACTCAGGATCATATCCGAGATACTTTGAACAACCGTAACCGGATCATTGTCTTTAAAATTCATCTTCTTCTACTCCTCTTTAAACAGATCCCGCATATCCTGCCCTTCTTCCACCCATCTTTTTTCCATTTCTTCCTTATCCCTTGCATTAAGATCTTTATAGGCCTGCCTTACTATCTCTTCATCCCGCTCTATTGCTTTAGCTCTGGTTTCCTGCAGATCCCCATAAGTTCCATACAATTTCTTTATTGCAAGAACATGTTTTTTAAACTTCTTTATAACGGAGAATATAGTTGAAACGATCTTCTGCGTCACTTCCATATCTTTCATATTATGAAAACTTGCAGCCGCGATGTTTTGGGCCAAATCCAGAGAGGCTCCTACCTCCAATATTGCATACTCCTTGGAGTTATAGGTTGCCATTTTAATTTCCCTGGCTTTCACCGACAGCACCCCCAGCTCGGAGCCCAGGGAGCCCCCCATCCCGTCCCCTATCTGGGCTTTGGTAACCGCCGCTATTTTACAATTCATCCCCGAGGCCGAAAAACCGTCCCGGGGACTTAAGCCTATCTTGGCGTCATAGGTATTCGGGATATCGGAATTGACCAGTTTTGACTTGGCGGAAAACCCATCATCACTAATTTTGACCGAGGTACGTCCGGCCTTAAGGGAAATTGAATTACCCTTTATGCTTACATTCCCCTTTGCATCAATGCTGATTGAAGCCGCCCCATTGTTCACCTTAAGATCAAAACGCTTTGCCGTCATGGAATGATGATTTACCGCAGAGGAGTATATATCGCCGGTTGATTGAATTTTGATACGATCCAGAGTCGGATACAAGACCTCTTCTTCCTTTGCTATTTCCTTTTTCATTTTCTTTTCAAGTTCTTTCTTTTTTTCTTTATCCGTCTCGGCATTAATCTGCAGCTTATATTTTTCTGTTATTGCCTTTGTCTTTTTTTCTACCTCTGCGCTATATAAATTATGCCTCGTCTCTGTCTCCCATTTCGTCTTTTCCTGATAAAAGCCGATTTCCGAATAATTCGCATCGGTGGCAACTTCCCCAAGTTTTTTATACCGGAATACCTCGCCCTGCTTATCCAGAATATCCGTAGTTACTTCTTCATATACAACCTTGCCCGCCGCATCCTTTTTTTCCTGTTTCTGATTAAAAGGCATACTATCTGACGACGGCACGTACCCCATAAGGTAATATTTTGCACCGTCACTTGCGACAAGAACCATTTCCCCAATCTTTGGATACCGGTAAAGCCCCGATGTTTCTCCGCCCAGCGGCATTATTATTTTAACGTCATGAATTACCCGCGCTGTTTTAGATTTGGCAAGATCAAGGACAGGAAGTGGTGTAAGCATAATCCCTGTTTGCAATACACGCGCATCAGGATTCTCCGCAACATAAAACATATAAGGATTATTTACCTTCCCATTTTTGTAATAGCCGTATGTTCCTACTTTATTGATTGTAGCGCCATCGGCATCCGTAACTTTCCATTCGTTTAATTTTAATACCGGTTCTTTTAGTCCCGGCGTTTCGGTTGATTCTGCCATTTTTAATATCCTTTGTACTTTACGGTAGTGACTATATGTAACTTACATATATTACCATTGGCGGAAAGTTTATTACACCTTCCGCCGTTTTTTCCTATGTATCATATTTATCCGGCGGCGCTCCGGCCTGCCAGTGGCGGTAATTATGTTTTTCTGTGGGCGGCTTTGTTTCCGCAGCCGGTGAGGGATTGTGCTGCCTGTGGGGAGCAATTCCGGCGTTAAGGCTTTCTTCCCAGTTATCCTTGCCGCTTAATACATCCACCCCCAGGTTAAAGTAAAGTTCGTACCGTTCCTTCAGCTTACGTGTTCCCCCTTTATGAAGAGCGCACATCAACAGGGTCTGGACTAGACCATTGGCGGCAAGCCCGGGAGGGGTGGGTACTACTTGTTCCCCCACCGGCATCAGGTTCCCAAATGACCAAAAACTGCTTAATGAGAGGAGTCCCGCAGGGGTGTCGGGGCATTCGTTTCCCACATCCATACATTTCTGGCTGTTCTCCGCATCCGGCGATGTAACCCAGCGGTATATAGCATCCATGGCGTTATCCCGCAGTTTCTTTTCGTGAGCCGGAACCTTTGGTGGAATAACGGACTTGATGGTGTCTACCGTTTCTTTCCGCAGCGCTTGGAGCTGGGCTTTTAGCTCGTCGGCGGCTTTAAAGATTGGGGAATTCTCATCTATTTTGTAAGGGTCTTTGGCTAAGTTTTCCGCAGCTTTTTTCAAGAGATCATTAGGGTGAATGCCATGAACATTTTTGAATTCCTGAAAAGCTACTTCCAAAGCATCTTCGCATAACTTCAATATTTGCGGATCAACCATTGCCCTTGCTTTCTGGTTTGCGGCTTCTAAATCCGCAAGAATTGCATTCATTTTGTCTATCTGCTCCGGCTCCGGCTCCGGCGATTTGACTTTTGCAAAATCCGGCACCGTCGTCTCGAAACTGGTACCAATATCGGCGATGTCCCTATCAATTGCTGGCTGTACTTTGAGTTCTTCAATTAGTGAATTGACACAGCGGTAAAGCCACCAAACCCCTGCACGCTTGTGGGTAAGATAAGACAAGAGTTCGCAAGCCTCTTTAAACTTTTCCGCACCGGCGAACTTATAGACCATAGTCTCGGCTCCGCTCACCCCCACAAAGAATTCCGCAAGATCGGGACGAATCTTATAATTTTCCTTCTCTACGACATCTTCCAAGGTAAGATACCGGAGCAATACCAGATGTTTATTCAGCCAATCAAGTTTATCCGCCATGATTATTTCTCCTATTAGGTCATCTTCAAGGCTTTAGTTTCAATATCCGAAGCGCCCGCCTTTGTTCGCAGGGCAGAAGCTCCGCTGTCTGCGGCAGTTGCCTCGCCGGTTTGCGCTCTTGCCTCAGTCTCCGAAACTTTAACCTCTCCGTTAGCCCCTGCCACCGTATCCTGAGCAAGTTTGCCCTCGGTCTCGGATGCGGCAGTTTCGGACTTACTTATATCAGTTTCATTTTTTGTTGGATGCATTTCCTTATCGCCGGTTAAATCGCTTTTTTTATAATTGGTAACTAATAATTCGGCTATCATCGCGGTTACCGCCGAAACGAGCGCACCTGTTGCCGCCGAAGTAATCATAGGCATTGCCGCAGCTTTTATTTCATCTTTCATTTTTTGATCAATTTCCATGTAACACTCCTCAATTGGTTTATGTTATTGCGCCGCCATCAATCATTTCCCGTCAGGGTTCCTCTACTATGAATGGAATGAGTCAACTCCGTTTTTTCAAGTTCAAATCTGCTACCCGGATCTTTCGGTTTAACTACCTCTATGCCAATAAACGGGCCTTCAGCGTTTTCTGACTGAGAGGAAGTTAGAATCTTGGTTTCACGCCCCACCAGAATGGATTGAGCGCCTGCGGTTAAATGGAGATAGTTTAAATTAAATGGCGATTTAACAGCAGGCACTATAAGTGATGCTATAACGGTTATAAAATACGAGGTCTCTATAACGGCAGAAGTCAGATTAAAAATATCCCTTATCTTGGCTTTTTCTTCCGCAGTCATGCTGTCCTTTATAACAGACTTTTCTATTAGTGGAAGAACCGCATTTATTAATTTTATTATTAACCCGAATACCGCAAGCAGTCTCCGTTGACTGCTTGAATCGCTAAGTTCGCCCCGCGCAAATATAACCTCCAGGAGAGTGCCTAAACCCCCGCCTAAACGCAGAAATGATCCGGCAGTAGCGCCCTTATCATCCTTTTTTTCTTCCTGATTCATGGTAACCATGTTATCGATAAAATCACCAGCAAAAGCTGCCGCATTAATACCGTATGTTATCATGCTAAAACATTCCGCCATTATATCTTTGCCGTAAATACGGGTTACGCCTCCTGAAGCGTTTATGTTTCCTCCCAAACTTTCTGCCAGAACAAAACCAAAAACAGAGCCTATATCAACCCGGTTACCGAACATGGATATTCCCTTCATAGGGTCTACGGTAAATATCGAATCCCATGAGTTTTGCAGATTTCTTTTACGGGTTTTTCGTGAAGACAGCACAATACCGGCGTCACTGATATTGATTGTCGAGCGGCCTACCTGAAGCTCTATTTCATCGCCGGCTTTGATTACAATCCGTTTTTTTGCCCTGATATGTACCTCACCTTCAGAAAGAACCGAATTATCGCCTATTCTGTCTCCGAAATCATCGGTACTGTCGGCAAGTATCTGCAAACGCTTTGCGTTGATCCTGTGATGGTTTTGTGCGCTTGAATAAATATCACCGGTGGAATTGATGTTGATACAGTCAACTTTTGGTGAAGATGCGCTGCCTGCTCCGCCATCTGGATCCCACTTTGTCTGCTCGTTATAAAACCCGATCTCCGAATATTCATTTGTGCCGGAATTATTCGTCCCTGTTTTTTTATACCGGAATACCTCGCCCTGTTTATCCAGAATATCCGTAGTTACTTCTTCATATACAACATTGTTTTTATCATCCTTGACAACCGTGCCCGCCGCATCTTTTTTTTCCTGTTTCTGATTAAAAGGCATCTTATCTGAAGACGGCACGTACCCCATAAGGTAATAGTTTTTGCCGTCACTTGCGACAAGAACCCATTCTCCGATCTTTGG
>BNVA01000046.1 GCA_025997755.1 Spirochaetia bacterium
CAAGGTTCAGGCAATAAATATGGGCATAAGCGAGGCTAATATGATAGGCGTGGCGGCTGGGCTTTCCGCCGCAGGAAAGAAGCCGTACTGTCACACTTTTGGGCCTTTTGCATCGCGCCGTTGCTTTGATCAGGTATTCCTGTCGGTGGGTTACGCGGGTAACAGTGTCCGGTTATTCGGCAGCGATGCCGGAGTAACGGCTGCGTTTAACGGCGGCACGCACATGCCTTTCGAGGATATGGCGTTGATGCGCGCCGTTCCGCACAGCACTGTTATCGACATAAGCGACGGCGCAATGTTGGAAAGCCTTATGAAACTGAGCAAAGATAGAGCGGGGCTTACTTACTTCCGCCTTAGCCGCAAAGCATACCCCGCGCTGTATTCGGGCGATCATCAATTTACAATAGGTAAGGGTGAGGTTGTAAAGGATGGCAAAGACCTTACGATCATAGCCTGCGGACTAATGGTCGGCGAGGCTTTAAAAGCCGCCGCGCAGCTCAAGGATAAGGGGATAAACGCCCGCGTTGTCGATATGTTTACGGTAAAGCCGATTGATACAGACCTTGTTTTAAAATGCGCCAAGGAGACAGGCAAGATCATCACAACTGAGAATCACAATATCATAGGCGGGTTAGGCGATGCTGTCGGCGCGGCAGTCCTGGAAGGCGGCGTAAGCTGTAAAGTACGTAAGCACGGGGTAAATGACGAATTCGGCTCGGTTGGGCCTCAGGATTATTTGCAGGAACACTACGGGCTTACGGCGGCAAAGATAACGGAAATCGCACTGTCTTTATAAAATCCCGCGCAATACCGCGGTGGAGCTGTATAATGGATATTGTTATATCGGATGCAAAGGACAGTCCGGTACGCAGTCCCAACTGTCTTAAATGCGTTCATTTTAGGGTAACTTGGGACAACAGCTTCCCGCGAAGCTGCGGAGTTTTTCAAATAAAGAGCAAAAACCTGCCGTCTGTGGAAATTTTTAACGCCACACGGCGGCAGTGTCCGTCTTTTGAATTAAAGCCCGGTATAAAGTAGTTTTATAACACGGAGTTAATGATTTTTAATCCGTCGTCGATTTGATCATTTGTTATTATATAAGGCGGCAGAAAACGCAATGTTTTAGTACCGGCCGACAAAACCAAAAGTCCGCTCTCCAGACATTTTTCAATCACACCCCAAGCGTCAATTTTTATATCGCAGGCGCACATAAGCCCCATGCCGCGCACAGAAACAATGTTTTTATTGTTAAGCGCTTTTAATCCGTTCATAAGGCGTTCGCCTTTTTCCAAAATAGACGCAAGGAATTTTTTTTCGGCAGCAATATCCAAAACTACAATGCCGCAAGCCGCCGCCAAAGGATTACCGCCGAAAGTGCTGCCGTGATCGCTCACTTCCAATACACCGGCGGCTTTTTCACCGGCAAGCACCGCGCCCGCCGGAACTCCGCCGGCTATGCCTTTCGCAAGCGTAACAACATCGGCTTTAACGCCGTATTGTTCAAAGGCAAAAAATGTTCCGGTGCGTCCCATACCGCATTGTACTTCATCAAACATCAACAAAATATCACGTTCGGTGCAGAATTTTTCCGCCGCTTTTATAAATTCTTTTGTCTGCGGAACAACTCCGCTTTCACCCTGCACTGCTTCGATCAAAATACCGCAGACAGTTTTATCAAGCGCGGCATCCAATTCGTCAATGCTGCCCGGAGTTATAAAACGAAAGCCGTCTGTAAAAGGACCAAAGTCCTTATGAAAGCGCTCCTGTCCCGTTGCGGATAGCGTGGTGATCGTTCTGCCGTGAAAACTGCCCTTCAACGTTATAATTGTATGCCTGCCCTCTCCGTATTTTTTTAAAGAATACTTTCTTGCAATTTTAAAAGCGCCTTCGTTTGCTTCCGCTCCTGAATTGCACAGGAAGACATTTTTCATTCCGCATGTTTTAACGAGTTTTTCGGCAAAAGACTGCGATACATCACTTTGATAATAATTAGAAACATGAAATAATTTTTCACTTTGATCGCATAACGCTTTTACCAATGCGGGATGTTTATGCCCCAAACAATTTACCGCTATTCCGGCGGAGAAGTCTAAATACTTTTTGTTTTTTTCATCAAAGAGATAACAGCCCTCCCCGTGTGTAAAAACTACGGGGAGCCTGTGATAAGTGTTCATAAAATAATTTGGCATATTAAACCAAAGTGCCGTAGAGTATGTCTAAACTATCAGGCGTAGGCACATTCTGAAAGTTCTTGATGAGCGGCGCGTAATTTTTTAAGGGCGCGTTTTTCTATCTGCCTGACTGTTTCCGAAGTAATGCCCATAACCGTACCCAAATCCTTTAACGTTTTAAGATCGGACTGAACAAAACGAAAGTGATGGATGATAATTCTGTGTTCACGATTATCAAGATTTCTTTTAAGAATACGTCTTGTTTCGTTACGGCAAAATTCTTTTACACATTCGTCTTCGGGGGTAGCACGGCTGGTATCTTCGCAAATATCAATTATAGGCGAGCCGTCTTCGATACCCTGAACATCACTTTCCAATGATACGGGAGCCGACATTGCATTATACAACATCGTAACATCGTCAAGCTCATAACCGGTGGCGTTAGCCAATTCTTCCATTCTGGGAGAGCGTCCTAAAGTCTGGCGTAGGTATTGTTCCGTAGCCGTCAACTTTCTTAACATATCCTCTTTTCTTACAGGAAGATGAATAGCCCTATTTTTGCTGTCCAGATAGCGCCTGATAGACTGTTTAATCCAGTACACGGCATAGGTTGAAAATCTGATATTTCTTTCGCCGTCAAAACGCTCACTAGCCTGCATAAGACCTATATTTCCTTCTTGGATTATATCCATTATGGATATACCGCGAGCCTTATAAGAGCGGCTTACTGTAACCACAAGGCGCAGATTCGACTCAATAAGTTTTTTCTTGGCGAGCTTATCACCTGATTTGATTTTACAGGCGAGTTCTTTTTCTTGCTCTGCATCCAGAAGCGGAATTACCTTTAACTGCCTTAGATAAGCGTTAAAAACCTCGTCGCTGCTTTTGTCTATGCCCTTGTCTTTGTTACTCATATTCTCCTCCCTAATAAGGTTCACCTATTAAATAGCATAAACCGTGCCAACACGCCTTCGATTTTATCAACTGTTTGTAAATCATTATAATATAATGACTTAGCTTAATTTTACCATTTAAGCCTACTACCTTGCTGTGTATTTTTGTATGAAATATCATACACGTTTTTTTGCAAAATTATTAAATTTTCTTAAATTGAAAATCCCGCCGATGTTCAAAGAGCGTCTATATGCCTTTGCACCTGAAAATGCGGCGCGTAAAGACTTATTTTTGACTCGGCAAACCCGTCTTGAATATTCTGGTAGAGATTTGTATATATCAGGGGCAGCATACTGACATCCTTCGTGTAAACATTTATCTCGTACCAGCAATAAAAATCGTCCAGTTTAAGCTGATTAACAAACGGGACGGGGTATTTCTCAGTATGCGCTGTTTTTAGCGCCGCGTTTATAAGAATTTTGTGTACGGTTTCCCACGGAACATCATAGCCCATGGTAATATTTGCATATACGATAAGTCCCGCAGCCCCTCTTTCTACCGATGAATTAAAATTGGTAACGCTTGTATTTAGTATCATCTGATTTGGAAATGAAACGTACTCATTTTTGTGCGTCCTTATTCTTGTTACCATTGGTCCCTTTTCAACTACAAAACCTGTTATATCATTGATCTTGATACGGTCCCCTTTTTTGAAAGGACGCATATAAGTCATAACAAGCCCCGCGATTATATTGCTGATAATTGAGCTTGAACCCAGCGAAAAAAGAATACCCACAAGAACCGATACGCCCTTGAATACATCCGAATCCGAGTGCGGCAGGTGCGGGTAAACGATCACCACAGTAAACGCAATTATCAAAACACGCAGAATGTTAGATGTGGGAGATGCCCATTCAGGATAAAAACCCGGAACAACAAGACGTTTACGTTCAATTTGTGATGTAAAAAACTTTAAGGCGCGAAGCGCATAACGGGCTATTATTAAAATAACTATGATCGCAAATAAGTTTGGAATGTAATTTAAAAAACCTAGTACAAAACTTTTTACAGGAGTAAGTATGTAACCGAATATTGTTGCCGCAAAATCTTTTGTCGCCGTAAAAAAACTAAAAATAATCGGAATAGTAATAAAGAGTTGAAATATCGTTATAATCCACTTAGCAACTAGAAATAAAAAAGAAATACAGCGGTGTATCTGTTTTGTTTCAAGAATAACAATTTTCTTAAATTTTATCGGCTTAAAACGCTTTATACCCCAGCGTCTTACCTTCCACTTAAAAATTTTAGCCAAATGCCATGTGAGTGCGATCAACAGCGCTTGAATTATTACAATAACAGCGGCGAGTCCAAGACGGATAAAAATATTTACATTGTTTTCCGCATCCTCGTACCCAATGCCAATCATTATGTTTTTGATTCTTTTAACAATCGAAAGAATAGAAACATGGTTTCCCGTGGCCATACTAAATCACCCCTTTCAGTGTACACCCACCCAGATTTATATAATTGCTACCCACCCAGATATGCAGCTTTAACCGCGCTGTCTTTTATCAAGTCGCAGGCGGCTCCGCTTTTTATTATAACTCCCGTTTCAAGAATGTAAGCGCGGTTGGCTATGCCGAGAGCCTTGTAAGCATTTTGTTCCACAAGCAGTATTGTCGCGCCGGATTCGTTTATGCGCCTAACGATGGCA
This sequence comes from Spirochaetia bacterium, assembly GCA_025997755.1. The sequence goes on from BNVA01000046.1 coordinate 4,780, forward strand.
AATATTTCGTCAACCAAAATAGGCGCCAAACCCATCGACGGTTCATCTAACAAAAGTAATTCGGGCGATGCCATTAACGCCCTTCCCATAGCCAGCATCTGTTGTTCGCCGCCGGAAAGCGTACCCGCGGATTGGCGCAGCCTTTCTTTTAGACGCGGAAAAATGTCGTATACCATTTCCATATCACGTTTGATACCGGCGGAATCGCTGCGTGTATACGCACCCATCTCCAAATTTTCTTTTACGGAAAGATTTGCGAATATACGCCTGCCCTCCGGTACCTGAACAAGCCCTAATGAAACAATTTTGTCGGCGGGTATGTTTGTTATATTTTTTCCGTCAAATATAACCTGCCCCGATGTTTTTTTTTATTATGCCGGATATACTGTGCAGTGTTGTAGTTTTTCCCGCGCCGTTAGCTCCGATAAGCGTGATGATTTCACCTTTGTCTACTTCAAATGAGATGCCTTTTAAAGCCTTTATGGTTCCATAATGAACAACAAGGTCTGTAACTTTAAGCACGATATTCCCCGCTTTCTATTTCGTTTTCACCTTCATTTTCTATGGCGGCATCCGCGCCCAGATATGCTTTTATAACCGTAGGATTGCGCCTAACGTCTTCCGGCAGTCCTTCCGCAATCTGTCTGCCGTAATCCAAAACCATAATCCTTTCGCAGATACCCATAACCAAGTGCATATCGTGTTCAATCAAAAGAATCGTTAGGTGAAAGTCTCTGCGTATCTGCGTTATAAGTTTCATCAAGTCGGCAGTTTCCTGAGGGTTCATTCCGGCGGCAGGTTCGTCCAGCAGCAGCAACGCGGGATTTGACGCAAGGGCGCGTACAATCTCAAGTTTACGCTGTTCACCGTATGGAAGATTTTTTGCAAGCTCATTTTTTTTGCCCTCAATTTTAAAGAGCGTTAAAAGTTCCTCCGTCCTGCGGAGCATGAGCTGTTCATCATCATAGTAGCGCGGCAGACGAAACAAAACATCGAAAGGGCTCTCCCTGCGCTGTGAATGAAGGGCGATACGTACATTGTCAAGTACGGTCAAATTACCAAACAGCCTGATATTTTGAAATGTCCGCGCAATGCCGATTCTGTTCAAATGCGCCGGACTCTGCCTGCCCAAAATATGCGGATGTTGATTTTTATCATGGAATGTTATACGCCCCGATGTCGGTATATAAATACCGGATAGCATATTGAATAGAGTTGTCTTACCGGCGCCGTTTGGCCCTATTAGTCCGGCAAGCTCGCCTGCATAAAGTTCACAGGAAAAATCGCTTACCGCCCTAAGCCCGCCGAAAACAATCGAAACATCATCCGCTTTTAAAAGAATCTCTTTACCCAAGACGCACCCCGCTCATTACATTACCATATTCAGGTCTGCTTATCTACCTACCGCCTCCTTTTTCCAGCTTATTTTTAATTTTAGTGTTTTTTTCTCCGATAGTTGTTATTATATAAGCAAGACTATTTATCAGGAGGCAGGTTTTGACAAAATTCAACACTGTTTTACTTTTTACTTTATCTTTTGCCGTGATTTTCGCTCTATCGTCTTGCGAGGATACAACAAAAGAGGTTACTCCGGCCGCTTCGGTTGCACAGGGTTTTTCCCCTCCTTCTGACGCCTTAACTGCAGGGAGTGAGCATCAGTTAAGAGCTTGGCTCACCGACCCGACGGAATATTATTCAAAAATCGTTTACACCGTAACGCAAGTAAATAAAATTACAGCACCGTTGACGGTTCCCAAAGATAAGATACTCTACTTGAATGGTTTATGCGTATTTTCAGGCGGAACATCTCTGACAGTTGAAAAAGACGGCGAAGTTCATTTTTACGATGGAAACTTTCACATTTCCGGCGAAAATGCCATTGTTGCCGTAGGTCCCTTGCTTGTGGAATCAGGCAGCTTGGTATTTGCGGATTTAACATCAAATTCGATAAACGGATTTGACAAAACTGTAAGTTTTATGTCCGGCAGCACTTTTTATCTTGAAAAATCAACCACACCGATCTCAAATCTTGCACCGTATTTAAGAAATATCGGCGTAGCCGCGGATTTTTGGGGTACTATAAACGATGCACCGCCCAGTGAAATTATAAGAGTTGTCGGGGACAACGTAAATGTCAACCGCTCAATAGTGCTATATACCGAACAACCGGAGCTGGGAACAACTGAGTCTATCGAAGTAAGGGAGGGCTTGATTATCCTCTCCGACGGCGGAACTGTGTTACCTGCCCTTAAAACCTTGACCATAAACGGCGGTTTTTTCTATAAATCGGGCACATTAGGGACATCGGACGAAGGCTTGGCTATAACACTGGGACCAAAAGCAAATCTTTTTTTGCCATCCGTAGGCAAACTTGCAAATAATGTAACTGTTCCTCAAAGCGCATCTTTTACAATAAACAAGATTGAAAACAACAACAGCAAACAAATTGTGTTTAAAGCCGGAAACAAAAACAGGCATGCGCCGAATTCCAGTATTGACCTTGTATTTTCCGGCGTCTCAAACGGAACTTGGCTGTTAAACGAACCTAATGTAACGTTGGGCGATAAAGAAGTAATAATGATGCCCAGCGACCCATTTGAATTTGTGCTTCTAGGACTATCGTTACCTACTCCAAACAGCGCTTTTACTCTTGGAACCGGTAGTACATTAACCAATAACGGCATAATCTATGTGTCGGGCGGTTCCGCAACATTGACAAAAGGCGGCGGCGTTATAACCGGACCCGGTACTGTTTTATCGCCGTAAAGTTCCGCCTAACGCGCCTATAAGACGCATCTCCATGCCTGCAAGATCTTCCGGCACAAAGCGCCTGTGTTTTGTGCCGACTGGCAGCATCTCGTCAAGAACAACTCCGCTGCCCTCGCTTCCAAGTACGATTATACGTTTTCCCAAGTAGAGAGCCTCGCGTGGATCGTGGGTTACGGCAATGAGAAAACGGCTTTCGGCGCTCATCAAAGTTTGCACCGCATCCATGAGTTGTATCCTAAGCGGTATATCAAGCGATTGAAACGGCTCGTCCATCAATATAAGCGGCGCAGGATATGCCCAAGCTCTGGCTATAGAAACCCGTTGTTTTTGTCCGCCGGATAACTCGTAGGGCATGGCAGCTAAATAGCTTTCCATGGAGCTTAAAGAGAGAAAATGCCGCGCTCGCTGCTCCGACTCGGCTTTTCCCATGAGTTTTTCTATGGGAAGCATTACATTTTTTAGCACATTAAGCGAATTTATAAGGCGCGGTTCTTGAAAAACAAAAGAAAATCTGTTGTTTTTTGTATCGGTTATGGTGATTTTGCCGGATTCCTGTCTTATAAGACCGGAAATCAGCCTGAGTAAGGTGGTTTTCCCGCATCCTGACGGTCCCAAAAAGACAACAGGGTTCTCATCTGCAATATTTTTGCCCAGAGTAAGGGAAAAACCGTTAAAAATTCGCTTTTCCGTAAAGCCGAAGTTCAAATTCTCTATGGCGATCATATTTTACGCAAAATAAAAGCTAATACAAATTCCGAGAAGGCGGATGCCGCCACCGCCGCTGCAGTCCACGCAAATAATTCGGGTGTTTCCAGATGAGCCTTTGCCTGCTGCATTCCGGTACCAAGCGCAGAAAGCGGCTGAACAAGCACTTCGGCGGCTATAACAACCTTCCAGCCAAGCGAAAGCCCGCTGCGAAGTCCGCCAGCCAAAAACGGCAATAGCGACGGCAAGTAGAGAAACCTTAAACGTTGGATCTTTGTTAAAGCGTAAACTTTGAACAATTCATCCATTTTCGGCTCTATAGCTCTGATGCCTTCTATGGTGTTCGCCGCCATAACCGGAAAAATCATCAAAAACGAGGTAAAAACAGGCGTTTTTTCGGCTCCAAAGGCAAGATATGCGATAAGGATGACTGACATTACAGGCGTAGCGGCTATAATCGAAAAAAAAGGGCTAAAAAAACCGGCAACCCGGCGGTTAAGACCGGCGGCAAGTCCCGCTCCAACTCCTAAAGGCACTGAAATTGCCAAGCCAACCAGTAAACGCACGATGGATGCGCCTAAGGCTCTTAAAAAATCTCCGCTGCAGACCAGCGGCAGGAACTTTTTCAAGACGGAAAATGGGGACGGCAGGATGATTTCACTTGCGACAAGCGCAGAACCTCCCCACCAGAGAAAAAAGATCACTGCCAGTCCTAACAGAAAAGGAAAAGTTCCTATCCCTGTTTTGTGTTTAGCGCGGGGCGTAATAGAAACTATCCTGCGGCATTTTGCCGCCTATGGACGCGGGTGCAAATTCCAAAAAAGTTTTAAAAAGCGACTCAAGCTGGGGTTTTGCCTGTACGGCATCAACAAAAACATAGTTGCTGCGCGGCACAGACATAGTTACCACAGGAGCGCGTACTCCAAGTTTATGTTTTTCAACAAGGTCGCCGGCCTCGGCAGGATTTGCTTTTACCCAGTTTATCGAATCTTTGCAGGCATCCAGAATGATCTTAATCACGGTAGGATTCGCATCCGCAAACGCGCCGTCTATAACCAAAACGGTCATAGGATAACTGCCGCCGCCTCCGGCTTTGATCCACTCCGCCTGAACATCGGCTATTGAGTATAATTTGCTGTTACCATTCTGAGCCATAGAAGCAAAAGGCTCCGGTATCAAGGCGCTGCTTATGCGCCCCGCTATGAGCGACTGCGCTATTTCGGGATAGGCAAGTGAAAAGTCCATATTTATATCGGTGTCCGGCTTCAAGTTATGCGCCATAAGTATCTTCCTAAAAACATACTCAGGCACAGACCCCTGTCCCGCTACGGACACGCTTTTTCCGCGTAAGCCTTCTATACTTTTTATTGAAAGATCGGCTGTCAAAAGCCGCAGCATACCTTCGCCTGTAACAGCGGCTATTTTTAAATTTTTGCCGAAAGACGCAATTTTTGCGGCGACATTGGGCGGTAAAATGCCTACCTTTGCCGAGCCGGACGTGAGCATACCCGCCATAAGCCCCGCGTCTCCCGCCGCCTCTACCGAAACGTTAAACCCGGCAATTTTCGGCGGATTTTCAAAGAGCCGTATCATGCCGATACCGGACGGCCCTTTTAATCCCCAAACCGTCAAATTTTCATCGGCAAAACACAAAGACACCGACGAAAAAGCTGAAAAAACCGTCAACAAAATTACAACCGCTATCTTTTTCATAATTAAAATTATATACGATTTCTTTTATTTTCTCTATACCTTATACCTTGTGATATTAGTTTGCTGCGGAGCACGTGATATTGACAGTTAGCATAATTTGATGTATTATTGTGCTATATGGAGATTTATTATGCCAAATGCAGCCCAAATAAGACCTGTTTCTGATTTACGAAACAACTTCAGCGCTATTTCGCGTTTAGTTCACAGTATAGACGAACCTGTTTACCTTACAAAAAACGGACGTGGAGATATGGTTGTAATGAGTATAGAATCTTATGAGAATGAAAAATTTCAATCGGAAGTATACTCAAAACTAAAAGAAGCGGAAGTCCAAGCAAAAACTACAAAAAAACGATATACACATGAGGAAGTAATGCAAGACATTGATGCTATAATTTCCGGAGAAAGTTTGAGTGGACTATGAAATTTGCTATTTACCGTTAGCAAGAATTGATATACGAGAAATTTTTACTTATATAACTCAAAAGTTAGAGGCTCCGCGTACGGCTAAAAAACTTCGTGACGAAATCGACAAAGCAATAAATGATCTTAAAAAAGCTCCATATTTGTGCGCTGTTTATCGTTCAAATAAAATTTTTGAATTTGAGTACCGTAAGAAGCAAGTTAAAAACTATTCTGTTTTCTATGTTGTTAAAGAAAATACCATAGAGATACACCGGGTAATTTATTCCGCTAGAGATATTGATTCATTGCTAAAATAAAGCGCCTATGCGGCTATCCAAACGCCAGTCCGGCGCCGTCAAAATCCGCAGTTATGGATGCGCCGTCTTTTATTTTTCCGGCTATAATTGCCTTTGCCAGCGGATTTTCAAGCTCCGTTTGTATTGCGCGTTTTAGAGGACGCGCTCCGAAAACAGGATCGTAGCCGCGCTGTACAAGCATTGTTTTTGCCGCACCGGTAAGGTTTAGCGTGATTTTCCTGTCGGCAAGCCGTTTTTTTAACGATTCCAGTTGTATATCAACGATTTTGACTAGTTGTTCCTTGCCTAAACGGTTAAAAATCACCGTTTCGTCTATACGGTTAAGAAATTCCGGTCTAAAATGCAGTTTTAAAAGATCGTTCAGGGAATTTTTTATATCGTCCGGCGATTTTGCCTCTAAAATAAGTTCCGATCCAAGGTTGCTTGTCTGTATTATTATGGTATTCTTAAAATCAATAACCCTACCCTGACCATCGGTAAGGCGTCCATCGTCTAAAATCTGTAAGAAAACGTTAAAAACCTCGTTGTGAGCCTTCTCGATCTCGTCAAAAAGTATGACGCTGTACGGACGTCTTCGTACAGCCTCCGTTAACTGACCACCCTGCTCATAGCCCACATACCCGGGCGGCGCTCCTATCAGTCTGCTTACCGAATGTTTTTCGCCGTATTCGCTCATATCAATTCTTGTAAGAGCCTTCTCATCGTTAAAAAGAAAATCGGCAAGC
>BNVA01000047.1 GCA_025997755.1 Spirochaetia bacterium
AGTACGCTGTGTCGGTTGCTGTGGTTTGGCTCCTGTTATGACCGTAGGTGCAGAAACTTACGGAAAAATGACAAAGGATCAGCTCACCGGTATTTTTGACAAATACCGCAAGGGATAAAAAGGAGTATATATGTCAAAATTCACGAAGGATTCCCTCAATAAGCACAGGGAAGACCTAAAAAAGAATTGGAGAAAAACCCCTTATACAGTGCTTGTTTGCGGTGGTACTGCCTGTCAGTCCAACAAAGGTGAAGAGATCTATCAAGATTTGATTTCCGAAGCAAAAAAACAGGGTGTTTCCGACCAAGTTAAAATTGTAAAAACCGGATGTTTCGGCTTCTGCGAGAAGGGACCCATCGTAAAAGTAATCAAGGGACAGCATGTTTCTTTCTATGTCGAGGTTAAACCGGAAGACACGGCGGAGATCATCTCCAGTCAGGTAAAGGGCGGCAAGGAAGTTGAACGCCTCTTGTACAAAGACCCATCGGGCAAATCCCAAAAAGCGGGCGCCGGCGAAGGTAATATCGGTTTCTATCAGAAACAAATCCGCGTTGTACTTCGTAACTGCGGCGCAATCAACCCCGAAGACATTGATGAGTACATCGCCAACGACGGCTATGTAGCGCTCGAAAAATCACTATTCCAATGGAAATGTGAAGACATCATAAATGAGCTTAAAACCTCCGGTTTACGCGGAAGGGGCGGCGCCGGCTTCCCGACATGGATGAAGTGGGACACCACAAGCAAGGTAAAGAGCGAAATCAAATATGTGGTCTGTAACGCCGACGAAGGCGACCCGGGCGCATACATGGATCGTTCCACCATTGAAGGCGACCCCCACTCCGTTATCGAAGCTATGATAATCTGCGGCAAAGCAATAGGCGGAAATCAGGGTTATGTTTATATACGCGCCGAGTATCCGCTTGCGGTACACCGCTTGGAAATAGCGTTAAAACAAGCCAAAGAAAACGGGCTTTTGGGCAAAGACATTTTGGGTTCAGGTTTTGATTTTGACATCGAAATCCGCTTGGGCGCGGGCGCGTTTGTCTGCGGCGAAGAAACAGCACTATTGCGCTCCCTCGAAGGTCAGCGCGGTATGCCGACACCAAAGCCGCCGTTCCCCGCTATCGCAGGTCTGTGGGCAAAACCGACTTGTATCAACAATGTCGAGACACTCGCCAACATTCCGGCAATCCTTGTACAAGGCGGCGCGTGGTTTGCGTCGATGGGTACGCCCGATTCTAAAGGCACCAAAGTATTTGCTCTTACCGGTAAAGTTGAAAACTCAGGTCTTATCGAAGTTCCGATGGGTACCACACTCCGCGAAATCATCTTTGAAATCGGCGGCGGTATCAAGAACGGTAAAAAATTCAAAGGCGTTCAGACAGGCGGTCCGTCCGGCGGAATCCTTACCGAGAAAGACCTAGATACACCGATTGACTACGCGGGACTCGCAAAAATGGGTTCTATGATGGGTTCAGGCGGTATGATCGTTATGGACGAAGACGACTGTATGGTTGACGTAGCGCGCTTCTACATGGACTTCTGCGTTGACGAAAGCTGCGGAAAGTGTTCACCCTGCCGTATCGGCACCTCCCAAATCCTCGCGATCCTCAACAAAATAGCAGAAGGCAAAGGCGACGAAGCCGACCTTATCAAACTGGAAACCATCGGCAAGGCTATGCAGAAAGCATCGTTGTGCGCATTAGGACAAACCGCGCCTAACCCGACACTTTCCTCTATCAAGAGCTTCCGCGACGAGTACATGGAGCATATCCGCGACAAAAAATGCCGCGCGAGCAAGTGTAAGAAACTCGCTATCTTTGAAATTCTCGAAGAACCGTGTATCGGCTGCGGCAAATGCTCCAAAGCTTGTCCCGCTGATGCTATTACACCCAAAGAGGACTGGACGGCTCCGGCAGACGGCAAGAAGAAAAAGCCGCCTATGGTTATCGATCAGTCCAAGTGTATCAAGTGCGGCGAGTGCTTCAGCAATTGTAAGTTTGAAGCCGTGGTCAAAAAATAAGGAGATTGAATATGGTAGACATAAAAATTAACGGTACCCCCATTCAAGTTGAAGAAGGGACGACCATTGTAAACGCGGCAAAGAAGGTCAATATCAAAATACCGACACTTTGCTACAACCCCGATCTGCCGCCATGGGCGTCCTGCGGACTTTGTATCGTTAGGACAATGGGTCCCGGCTCGCCCCGTATGGCGCGCGCTTGTACCACTGCGGTAGCGCCCGGCATGGACATAATTACCCATGATGCGGAGTTGATCGCCGTCCGTAAGTCGGTTTTGGAGTTGATTCTTTCCAATCACCCCGCCGATTGTTTGCAGTGCCCGCGTAACGGCTCCTGCGAACTCCAGACTCTTGCCGCCGAATTCGGTATACGTGAACACCCGTTCGCCAAGATTCCCAACAAACTCAAGATTGACGACTCTAGTCCGTCAATCATCATTGACCCGTCAAAGTGCATACGCTGCGGACGCTGCGTCAAAGTGTGCCAGCAGGTGCAGAATGTATGGGCAATCGAATTCTTGGGACGCGGTATCAATAGCCGCATAGCGAGCGCGGCAGACGTTCCGTTAGGCGAAAGCCCCTGTATCAAATGCGGTCAATGCGCGGCTCACTGCCCCGTAGGCGCTATATACGAGCGGGACGAAACCAGCCAGGTTTGGGATGCCCTTAACAATCCTGAACTTACCTGCGCGGTGCAATTTGCACCGGCTGTCCGTGTAGCTTTGGCTGAAGAATTCGGGCTTGAACCCGGCAAGATTTTTACAAAGAAAATCTACGCCGCTTTACGCAAACTCGGCTTTAATGCTATTTTTGATACAAACTTCTCCGCCGACCTTACCATCATGGAAGAAGGCAGCGAGCTTGTAAAACGCCTTACCGAAAAATCAAAAGACATTCCTCTTATAACATCTTGCTGCCCTGCATGGGTAGATTACATGGAGAAATACTATTCGGACTTTATCCCGAACTTCTCCACAGCAAAATCCCCGCAGCAGATGTTGGGAGCCATGATAAAAGGTTACTGGGCACAGAAAGCCGGTAAGGACCCCGACAAAGTTTACTCGGTTTCGATAATGCCCTGCACAGCGAAGAAATGGGAAGCGCACCGCGACGACCACATGAAGAGCGCCGGACACGGCTGGGATGTTGACATAGCTATCACAACTCGTGAGCTTGCCCGCATGATAAAACAAGCCGGTATAAACATTACGCAGCTTCCTGACGAAGAAGCGGACAGCCCGCTTGGACCCTACACCGGAGCAGGTACCCTGTTCGGAGCAACAGGCGGCGTTATGGAAGCGGCTGTACGCAGCGCATACTTCCTTGTTACCAAAAAAGAGCTTGGCGATGTAAACTTTAAACCTGTCCGTGGTCTTGAAGGCATAAAAGAAGCCGAAGTCGATCTTGCCGGTACAAAGATAAAACTCTGCGTCGCTCACCAGATGGGTAACATTGAGGCGGTACTCAACAAGATTCGTGAATGCCGCAAGGAAGGCAAACCTTCTCCGTGGCAGTTTATCGAAGTAATGGCTTGCCGCGGCGGTTGTGTCGCAGGCGGCGGACAGCCCTACGGAGCTACCGACGAAATACGCAAAACCCGCGCCGCCGGTCTCTACAAGGACGACGAACAGTCCAAGATCCGCTGCTCTCACCAAAACCCGCTTATCACGCAGGTTTACAGCGAGTTCTTAAAATCCCCGGGAAGTGAAATAGCTCACAAGCTGCTCCACACCCACTACCACGAGCTTCCGTTATATTCAAAATAACCGGCTCTTAGTTTAGTCAGATAGCCTGATCGCATAACAAGCGGTCAGGCTTTTTTTTCGTGCGGGGACTTAGAGACTGGCGGCGGGTTTATTTTTTTGATAGCCGCTTTTTTGCACGCTCTTTTTCTGATACCTTCTCCCCGCTCAGTTCCCGTGCGAGAAACTCCATAGCGATTATACCATCGTTCATATTGGCATACTGTTCGCTTCCTGCTTTGATTTGGATATTTTCCTCAAGTTTTATGATAGATGCATTAAAACGGGTAGTTGAGCCTATCTTTCGGGAAATAACAGAAAGCACATAGTCCGGATTCACCGCCTTCCCTGCTTTAACCGCCTCGTTGGCACGTGTAACCCCGCCCTTTAATTGGGTTTCGTATTCGCGTTGCACTTGTTCAATGGTCTGCGTCCTGGGGTAAACCGCATACGCACCACCACGCAACAGGTAGATCGCCAAAAGCTGCGCCAGGGCATCCCCTTCATGCTTGTTTGCACCATTAGGAAAATCAACCGGAAGTAGCGCAAGCTTGTCTAAGTCATCACTCATTTTTCGCACCATATCTACAAGTTTACCCGCCATGGTGTTCAGAATAGCCTCGTTTTTATTGAGTGCATCTAATGTGTCGTACAATAGGAAGTCGCCCGCCACCTGCCGGATAACATCTATTTTTATAATGGAGACTATAAGAAGATTCTGTTTGCCCAAAGATGTGATACTCCCGGACATCACGTAGTTCGCGCCGAACTGATTTCCCAGTTTTGCTATTGTGTCTGCGTTGGTCATGCCGGATAAAGCCTGAAAAGATTGTTCCTGTCCAACCGCTTTGGTTATACTCGTGCGGGGTATCACCCCAAAACTTTTCATCATCTCCCGTGTATAAGAAAACAGTTCTGCGATACCCTCTTGTTCATCCGGACTTCCACCTGAAAACGGCAGTATGGCTATTGTCCCCAGACGTCCTCCATTCTGGGCGTAAGTTCCCGTTGAAAATGCCATGAGCAATAGTCCCATAAATACTGCCCGTAATAATACAAGTGCTCGTCTTGTAAAGACTTTTTTATTTTCCATCAGTTACTCCTGCGGAAGGGCAGATAAAAGCCTAGAGCAAAGGTCAATATATTGCTACCCTGTTTGTAGTCATATTTTGCGTCGTCAACGGTAAAAGTACCGTTACTTAGGTAGCCATTCCACTGGTACCCTATGGAAAGATTAACTATCCCCAAAAAAGCTCCTAATTCACCTCCGGCAATAAAATTCATTATGGCAGGATCAACCGACTTGGCGTCCGATGTTGTTGTGGAAACGTTCATACCTACCCCGGCATACCCTGATAACTGAATACCGACCACATGTGAACTCGGTGGTCGGAAATTGACACGGGCAATAATCGGTATCTGTACGGAATTCAGTTCCACATATTGTTTTGTTCCATCTGGCGGCGTATAAGATGCAAAATACTTGAACCCGCTTATTCCGGTTTGGATGCCGAAGTAATGGCTCATGCGCAGTTCGATGTGTCCGCCTCCTGCAACGCCTCCATTATTTGAGGTTGTTTCCTTGCCGGTATCTTTATCTATATAGGTGCTTTTGGGACCATCATCAAAGATAGGTCCTATCCAACCGCCAAAGGCAATGCCGGAATTCTTTAAAAATTTATCCGTTGCCTCTATCCGCTTTATTGCATTTATTCTGTCGGCTTCCGCCTTCTCTGAAGCTAGTGTATCTTTATTCATTATGCTCCCCACTATGCTCGAACGTTTGGCACGTTCCGCTTCTGATATTTCCTCACCGCTCAGTTCCCGTGCAAGAAGTTCCATTGCTAAAATACCATCGCTCATATTAGCATACATCTCGCTTCCCGCAGTTTTTTGTATATTTCCTTCAAGCTCTATTATGGAAGCGTTAAAACGGGAACTGAGCGGTGAGGAAATATCAGAAGCGGAACGTGCCAAACGTTCGAGCATAGTGGGGAGCATAATGAATAAAGATACACTAGCTTCAGAGAAGGCGGAAGCCGACAGAATAAATGCAATAAAGCGGATAGAGGCAACGGATAAATTTTTAAAGAATTCCGGCATTGCCTTTGGCGGTTGGATAGGACCTATCTTTGATGATGGTCCCAAAAGCACCTATATAGATAAAGATACCGGCAAGGAAACAACCTCAAATAATGGAGGCGTTGCAGGAGGCGGACACATCGAACTGCGCATGAGCCATTACTTCGGCATCCAAACCGGAATAAGCGGGTTCAAGTATTTTGCATCTTATACGCCGCCAGATGGAACAAAACAATATGTGGAACTGAATTCCGTACAGATACCGATTATTGCCCGTGTCAATTTCCGACCACCGAGTTCACATGTGGTCGGTATTCAGTTATCAGGGTATGCCGGGGTAGGTATGAACGTTTCCACAACAACATCGGACGCCAAGTCGGTTGATCCTGCCATAATGAATTTTATTGCCGGAGGTGAATTAGGAGCTTTTTTGGGGATAGTTAATCTTTCCATAGGGTACCAGTGGAATGGCTACCTAAGTAACGGTACTTTTACCGTTGACGACGCAAAATATGACTACAAACAGGGTAGCAATATATTGACCTTTGCTCTAGGCTTTTATCTGCCCTTCCGCAGGAGTAACTGATGGAAAATAAAAAAGTCTTTACAAGACGAGCACTTGTATTATTACGGGCAGTATTTATGGGACTATTGCTCATGGCATTTTCAACGGGAACTTACGCCCAGAATGGAGGACGTCTGGGGACAATAGCCATACTGCCGTTTTCAGGTGGAAGTCCGGATGAACAAGAGGGTATCGCAGAACTGTTTTCTTATACACGGGAGATGATGAAAAGTTTTGGGGTGATACCCCGCACGAGTATAACCAAAGCGGTTGGACAGGAACAATCTTTTCAGGCTTTATCCGGCATGACCAACGCAGACACAATAGCAAAACTGGGAAATCAGTTCGGCGCGAACTACGTGATGTCCGGGAGTATCACATCTTTGGGCAAACAGAATCTTCTTATAGTCTCCATTATAAAAATAGATGTTATCCGGCAGGTGGCGGGCGACTTCCTATTGTACGACACATTAGATGCACTCAATAAAAACGAGGCTATTCTGAACACCATGGCGGGTAAACTTGTAGATATGGTGCGAAAAATGAGTGATGACTTAGACAAGCTTGCGCTACTTCCGGTTGATTTTCCTAATGGTGCAAACAAGCATGAAGGGGATGCCCTGGCGCAGCTTTTGGCGATCTACCTGTTGCGTGGTGGTGCGTATGCGGTTTACCCCAGGACGCAGACCATTGAACAAGTGCAACGCGAATACGAAACCCAATTAAAGGGCGGGGTTACACGTGCCAACGAGGCGGTTAAAGCAGGGAAGGCGGTGAATCCGGACTATGTGCTTTCTGTTATTTCCCGAAAGATAGGCTCAACTACCCGTTTTAATGCATCTATCATAAAACTTGAGGAAAATATCCAAATCAAAGCAGGAAGCGAACAGTATGCCAATATGAACGATGGTATAATCGCTATGGAGTTTCTCGCACGGGAACTGAGCGGGGAGAAGGTATCAGAAAAAGAGCGTGCAAAAAAGCGGCTATCAAAAAAATAAACCCGCCGCCAGTCTCTAAGTCCCCGCACGAAAAAAAAGCCTGACCGCTTGTTATGCGATCAGGCTATCTGACTAAACTAAGAGCCGGTTATTTTGAATATAACGGAAGCTCGTGGTAGTGGGTGTGGAGCAGCTTGTGAGCTATTTCACTTCCCGGGGATTTTAAGAACTCGCTGTAAACCTGCGTGATAAGCGGGTTTTGGTGAGAGCAGCGGATCTTGGACTGTTCGTCGTCCTTGTAGAGACCGGCGGCGCGGGTTTTGCGTATTTCGTCGGTAGCTCCGTAGGGCTGTCCGCCGCCTGCGACACAACCGCCGCGGCAAGCCATTACTTCGATAAACTGCCACGGAGAAGGTTTGCCTTCCTTGCGGCATTCACGAATCTTGTTGAGTACCGCCTCAATGTTACCCATCTGGTGAGCGACGCAGAGTTTTATCTTTGTACCGGCAAGATCGACTTCGGCTTCTTTTATGCCTTCAAGACCACGGACAGGTTTAAAGTTTACATCGCCAAGCTCTTTTTTGGTAACAAGGAAGTATGCGCTGCGTACAGCCGCTTCCATAACGCCGCCTGTTGCTCCGAACAGGGTACCTGCTCCGGTGTAGGGTCCAAGCGGGCTGTCCGCTTCTTCGTCAGGAAGCTGCGTAATGTTTATACCGGCTTGTTTTATCATGCGGGCAAGCTCACGAGTTGTGATAGCTATGTCAACATCCCAGCCGTGTCCGGCGCTCTTCATGTGGTCGTCGCGGTGCGCTTCCCATTTCTTCGCTGTGCAGGGCATTATCGAAACCGAGTAAACTTTGTCGGGGTCCTTACCGGCTTTCTGTGCCCAGTAACCTTTTATCATGGCTCCCAACATCTGCTGCGGGGATTTTGCTGTGGAGAAGTTCGGGATAAAGTCCGAATAGTATTTCTCCATGTAATCTACCCATGCAGGGCAGCAAGATGTTATAAGAGGAATGTCTTTTGATTTTTCGGTAAGGCGTTTTACAAGCTCGCTGCCTTCTTCCATGATGGTAAGGTCGGCGGAGAAGTTTGTATCAAAAATAGCATTAAAGCCGAGTTTGCGTAAAGCGGCGTAGATTTTCTTTGTAAAAATCTTGCCGGGTTCAAGCCCGAATTCTTCAGCCAAAGCTACACGGACAGCCGGTGCAAATTGCACCGCGCAGGTAAGTTCAGGATTGTTAAGGGCATCCCAAACCTGGCTGGTTTCGTCCCGCTCGTATATAGCGCCTACGGGGCAGTGAGCCGCGCATTGACCGCATTTGATACAGGGGCTTTCGCCTAACGGAACGTCTGCCGCGCTCGCTATGCGGCTATTGATACCGCGTCCCAAGAATTCGATTGCCCATACATTCTGCACCTGCTGGCACACTTTGACGCAGCGTCCGCAGCGTATGCACTTTGACGGGTCAATGATGATTGACGGACTAGAGTCGTCAATCTTGAGTTTGTTGGGAATCTTGGCGAACGGGTGTTCACGTATACCGAATTCGGCGGCAAGAGTCTGGAGTTCGCAGGAGCCGTTACGCGGGCACTGCAAACAATCGGCGGGGTGATTGGAAAGAATCAACTCCAAAACCGACTTACGGACGGCGATCAACTCCGCATCATGGGTAATTATGTCCATGCCGGGCGCTACCGCAGTGGTACAAGCGCGCGCCATACGGGGCGAGCCGGGACCCATTGTCCTAACGATACAAAGTCCGCAGGACGCCCATGGCGGCAGATCGGGGTTGTAGCAAAGTGTCGGTATTTTGATATTGACCTTCTTTGCCGCGTTTACAATGGTCGTCCCTTCTTCAACTTGAATGGGGGTACCGTTAATTTTTATGTCTACCATATTCAATCTCCTTATTTTTTGACCACGGCTTCAAACTTACAATTGCTGAAGCACTCGCCGCACTTGATACACTTGGACTGATCGATAACCATAGGCGGCTTTTTCTTCTTGCCGTCTGCCGGAGCCGTCCAGTCCTCTTTGGGTGTAATAGCATCAGCGGGACAAGCTTTGGAGCATTTGCCGCAGCCGATACACGGTTCTTCGAGAATTTCAAAGATAGCGAGTTTCTTACACTTGCTCGCGCGGCATTTTTTGTCGCGGATATGCTCCATGTACTCGTCGCGGAAGCTCTTGATAGAGGAAAGTGTCGGGTTAGGCGCGGTTTGTCCTAATGCGCACAACGATGCTTTCTGCATAGCCTTGCCGATGGTTTCCAGTTTGATAAGGTCGGCTTCGTCGCCTTTGCCTTCTGCTATTTTGTTGAGGATCGCGAGGATTTGGGAGGTGCCGATACGGCAGGGTGAACACTTTCCGCAGCTTTCGTCAACGCAGAAGTCCATGTAGAAGCGCGCTACGTCAACCATACAGTCGTCTTCGTCCATAACGATCATACCGCCTGAACCCATCATAGAACCCATTTTTGCGAGTCCCGCGTAGTCAATCGGTGTATCTAGGTCTTTCTCGGTAAGGATTCCGCCGGACGGACCGCCTGTCTGAACGCCTTTGAATTTTTTACCGTTCTTGATACCGCCGCCGATTTCAAAGATGATTTCGCGGAGTGTGGTACCCATCGGAACTTCGATAAGACCTGAGTTTTCAACTTTACCGGTAAGAGCAAATACTTTGGTGCCTTTAGAATCGGGCGTACCCATCGACGCAAACCACGCGCCGCCTTGTACAAGGATTGCCGGAATGTTGGCGAGTGTCTCGACATTGTTGATACAAGTCGGTTTTGCCCACAGACCTGCGATAGCGGGGAACGGCGGCTTTGGTGTCGGCATACCGCGCTGACCTTCGAGGGAGCGCAATAGTGCTGTTTCTTCGCCGCAGACAAACGCGCCCGCGCCCAAGCGGATTTCGATGTCAAAATCAAAACCTGAACCCAAAATGTCTTTGCCCAAAAGCCCGTTTTCTTTGGCTTGTTTTAACGCTATTTCCAAGCGGTGTACCGCAAGCGGATACTCGGCGCGTATATAAACATAACCCTGATTTCCGCCTATTGCTTTGCCGCAGATTATCATAGCTTCGATAACGGAGTGGGGGTCGCCTTCAATGGTGGAACGATCCATGTATGCGCCCGGGTCGCCTTCGTCGGCGTTACAGACCACATATTTGATTTCGCTCTTTACCTTGCTTGTGGTGTCCCACTTCATCCATGTCGGGAAGCCGGCGCCGCCCCTTCCGCGTAAACCGGAGGTTTTAAGCTCATTTATGATGTCTTCACATTTCCATTGGAATAGTGATTTTTCGAGCGCTACATAGCCGTCGTTGGCGATGTACTCATCAATGTCTTCGGGGTTGATTGCGCCGCAGTTACGAAGTACAACGCGGATTTGTTTCTGATAGAAACCGATATTACCTTCGCCGGCGCCCGCTTTTTGGGATTTGCCCGATGGGTCTTTGTACAAGAGGCGTTCAACTTCCTTGCCGCCCTTTACCTGACTGGAGATGATCTCCGCCGTGTCTTCCGGTTTAACCTCGACATAGAAAGAAACATGCTGTCCCTTGATTACTTTTACGATGGGTCCCTTCTCGCAGAAGCCGAAACATCCGGTTTTTACAATTTTAACTTGGTCGGAAACACCCTGTTTTTTTGCTTCGGAAATCAAATCTTGATAGATCTCTTCACCTTTGTTGGACTGACAGGCAGTACCACCGCAAACAAGCACTGTATAAGGGGTTTTTCTCCAATTCTTTTTTAGGTCTTCCCTGTGCTTATTGAGGGAATCCTTCGTGAATTTTGACATATATACTCCTTTTTATCCCTTGCGGTATTTGTCAAAAATACCGGTGAGCTGATCCTTTGTCATTTTTCCGTAAGTTTCTGCACCTACGGTCATAACAGGAGCCAAACCACAGCAACCGACACAGCGTACT
>BNVA01000048.1 GCA_025997755.1 Spirochaetia bacterium
CGCACGCCGCGGGCAGAAGGAGATGGATAAGCCGGAAATATTGTTTGCGAACCGTTACATAGAAAGCTATGTTGACCCGCTTATTCCCGTTGTTTATAAAACTAAAACCGTTCAGACTGCAAAAAAGCCGTATTCCAATGCTTATGGCAATATGGTATCGGAATTTCGCCCAATTATGAAAGGCGGTGCCGTTGCGACAGTCCTTGAGCTTGATTATGATATATCATTTTTAGATCAGGTAAGACGGCAGGCACGGATAGCGCTGCTGGTTTCCCTGATATTAGCAATCTTACTTGCCGGAATCCTTGCAATCGTACTCTCCGGCTCCCTCACCCGTCCAATCGGAAAACTTGCGGCATACGCACGGCGAATTGGTGAAGGTGATTTGGATAGCAAGATTACGATCAAGGGAAAGGATGAGATCGCCGAACTGGGAACTATTCTTAGTAAGATGACCACGGATATTAAAGAGTATATAAATAATCTGAACCGGGTAACTGCGGAAAAGGAAAGGATCAACAGTGAATTGAATGTTGCCTCGGACATTCAAAATGATATGCTTCCTCATATTTCCCCTACATTCTCAAACAATAAAAGATTTTCGATCTTCGCTAAAATGGAACCCGCAAAAGAGGTGGGCGGTGACTTTTATGATTTTTTTTATATTGATACGGCAGAGACAAAAATAGTGCTGGTAATCGCCGATGTAAGCGGAAAGAGTGTGTCGGCTGCCCTGTTTATGGTAATCGCAAAAACCCTGATAAAACAGCAAATGCTGCACTATGGCGATCCAGCAGCCGTCCTTGATCATGTAAATAAAGTCCTCTGTGAGGATAATCCGCGATGTATGTTCGTAACCGTCTTTATATGTTCGATAGATCTCACCACCGGTCAGATGATCTACGCAAACGGAGGACATAACCCACCGCTACTAGCCAGAGGGGAACCCCGCACTATAGGCTCGGCGGAGACTGCCGAATCAAATCAGCCGTACCAGTTCATACCGCTTAAAAAAGGAATTCCGCTGGGAATGATGGAAACCAGCCAGTATAAAACATCTTTTCTACAGTTGAATTACGGCGATAAACTGTATTTGTATACCGACGGGATAAACGAAGCGATGAATATCCATGATAATCAGTTTGGTAACGATAGGTTTCTGGAAACGGCGAACAAATTCCGGGATTTACCACCTAAGGAATTTGATGAAGCTATACGCCGCGAGGTTGAAGGGTTTGTTGCCGACGCCGAGCAATCGGATGATATTACAACCCTGTCAATGCGCTATACCGGATGCCAAACCGTATAAGCTAGTCGCGTGACACGTGATATGTTGCGCCAACGTGATATTGAAAGTTTTTTTTATTTTTGTTAGAATGATTAAAATAATTTCAAACAGTCGTTTTAAGGAGTATTCAATGAGTGTTCGTGCTACAGATTCGCTAATTGCCGATATTGTTACGGTTTCGGCTATTACCGGCAGCCCAAAGATGGTTGTTTTGTCCGTTAATCCCGAGGCGAAACAGGTAAACACGGTTTGGTTTTCTACCGCAGGCGAGGTGCAGCAAGCAACCTTCCCCGCATCCGCTCTTGACAGAGTAGAAGTGAAAACCGCTGCGGTAAAGAAAGCCGCGCCTGCCGGAAAACCGGCATCCGGAAAGAAAAAATAATTTTTTCCATCCATCAATAAACCCCCTTGAAATATTCAAGGGGGTTTTCATTTTTATTACAGATTTATTATATAAGGACAGATATGCTTGAACTAAATCTAAAATCCATAAAAGAAAACAAGGCGGAATTTGAAAAGGCGGGGGTACATTTACCTGCATATAACATAGAGACGGTTAAAAAAAATACGGCAAATGCGCCTGTGTGGGTGCATTTCGGGATGGGAAATCTTTTTAAGGCATATCACGCGGTGCTTGCCCAAAAACTCATAGAAATGGGACAAGCGGACAAGGGAATCATCGTAGCGGTGCCGAACGATTTTAGCAGTATCGACACGCTTTACAAACCGCACGATAATCTGATCTTGCAGGTTGTTATGAAGGCGGACGGTACGCTTTTAAAACAGATCGCGGCAAGCGTTACCGAAATTGTGGCGGCTAATCCCGCCGACCCGGCATCGTGGGAGCGGCTTAAAACAATTTTTGAGGCTAAATCACTGCAAATGGTCAGTTTTGCGATAACCGAAAAAGGCTACGACCTTAAAACAATGGATGGCGGTGTACGTCCTGAAATTACTTCCGAGCTTGACGGCGGCTTTTCGGCTGCAAAACACACAATGTTAAAACTTACCTGTCTGCTCTATGCGCGTTACAAAAAAAACCAAGCTCCATTAGCCCTTGTAAGCACGGATAATTTTTCGCATAACGGGGATAAGCTAAAAGCGGCGGTACTTCTTGCAGCCGGAGAGTGGGTAAAACGCGGCATTGTTGAAAAAGAATTTGTTGATTATATCTGCGATCCCAAAAAAACGGCGTTCCCGTTGAGCATGATCGATAAGATCACCCCGTACGCATCTCCAAAAGTTGAAAAGGCATTAAAAGAAGCCGGATTGGGCGGTATGGATATTGTAAAAACCCCAAAAGGTTCGGTAACATCGGCGTTTGTAAATACCGAAGAAGCGGAGTACCTTGTTGTGGAAGATACCTTCCCGAACGGCCGCCCGCCTCTGGAAAAAGCGGGTGTGTATTTTACAACGCGTGAGACTGTTGATATGGTCGAGCGTATGAAAGTCTGTACCTGTCTTAACCCGCTGCATACGGCGCTTGCGATCTTTGGATGCCTCTTGGGATACACCTCAATAGCCGACGAGATGAGGGATGCCGACCTCTCAAAACTTGTAAACAAAATAGGATACGAGGAGGGAATGCCTGTTGTTACAGACCCGCTCATAATAAAACCCGCCGATTTTATAAAAGAAGTACTCACGGTACGCTTCCCAAATCCGAATATACCCGATACGCCGCAGCGTATAGCTACGGACACATCTCAAAAACTGGGAATACGTTTTGGCGAAACAATTAAACTCTACGTTAAGCGCAATGATCTTGATATAAAAAAACTTACGCTTATACCTCTTGTTATTGCCGCATGGTGCCGCTACCTGCTGGGTGTTGACGACAACGGAAACAACTTTACGATAAGCCCCGACCCGCTGTTATCCGATCTGCAAAAAACGTTAAACGGCGTAAGTTTAGGAAAACCTGAAAGCGCAAACGGCAAATTAAAGACAATTCTGTCTAACGAAAAAATATTTGCAAGCGATCTTTACAAGGCAGGTCTAGGCGAAAAGATCGAAGACTACCTTGCCCGGATGCTTGCGGGACCCGGCGCGGTGCGCAAAACGCTGCAAAAATATTTGCGGTAGCGCGATACCTTGATCAATCACCGTAAAATATGGTAGTTTTCGTTAAATGAACGCTAAAGTTGCTGAGAAAGGCACTTTTTTTGATAAAATTCAACAAATTACCGAAAACGTTCTTACCCGTAGGGCAAAGGCTCAGCGTATAAAAAAAGAAAAACAGCAAAAAAAAAATCCGGTTGTTGACTGGCTAGAGGCTTTTATCTGGGCGGTGTGCGTTGTTCTTTTGATCAATCAATATCTTTTTCAGGCGTATCAGATTCCTTCGGGATCGATGATCAACACTTTATTGATAGGCGACAGAATTTTTGTAAACAAGATTGTTTATGGTCCTGAGCTTTTGCCGGGAATATTAAAAATACCCAGTCCGTGGAAACCACGCCGCAATCAGGTGATCATTTTTGAAAAAGATATTGATTGATCAAAAGAACAACGCACACCGCCCAGATAAAAGCCTCTAGCCAGTCAACAACCGGATTTTTTTTTTGCTGTTTTTCTTTTTTTATACGCTGAGCTTTTGCCGGGAATATTAAAAATACCCAGTCCGTGGAAACCACGCCGCAATCAGGTGATCATTTTTGAAAATCCATCGTATATATCGCGGGGAACGGCGTTTGATGTTGCGCAGCGGATCATCTATATGCTTACGTTTTCTCTTGTCGATATTGACAGAGACGCTTCCGGCAATCCAAAGGCGCATTTCCTTATAAAAAGGGCTGTGGGCATGGGCGGAGATCAATTTATAAATGACCGGGGCGAATTACTGATCCGTTTTGCTGGAGAAAACCGTACTGTGCGTGAACGCGATTATAACGCGGGGCGCGGCTGGATACACAATATAAGCCGTCTTATGGATGTCAAACTCTATCCGGCGCTGGAAGCTGTGGCAAGGGCTTCTGCATTTATCGACTTGGGACTTAAGCCGCCTGAAAGCCTTATTAAAAAAGCGGAAGCGGCGGCGAACATCAATAACATAGATTACATTACCTACGAGCGTTCAAGGCTGGAGGTACTGCGCGCCGCATTTCCTCACGACAGCCGTTACTCAAGGCAGTGGGCGCGGCAGGTGCAGGGCTGGTATGTACCGCAAGATAGATTACTGCCGCTTGGCGACAACCGTGATAACTCACGCGATGGCCGGTACTTTGGGCCTGTGCGTTTATCAAAAGTGCTTGGGCGGGGCGCGTTTAAATATTGGCCGCTTTCCCGTTTGGGCGTTATAGAATAGGGAAAAAAATTGTTCAAAAAATGGCTAAAATATTCATACGCTGATCAAAAAACCCAGTCCGCGCGTATAAGCGCCATTGTTCTGCGGACAGTGCTTTTATTTATCGTTTATATAGCTTTTACCAATTTTGTTTTTTATATGAGGTCTGTGGAAAATACATCCATGCAGCCGGCGCTAAATCCGGGGGATCATCTGATCTTTTCGTCGTTTAGTGTACGCTCGTATATAAAGGATTCATACTCACTTAGTAAGCTCCCTGTTGAAAGGGGAAACATCGTTCTAATAGACAGGAACGCCGATCAAGAAAACAGCGGAGTTTCTTTTGTTTTTGACAGAATAGTCCGTTTTTTTACGCTGGGCAAAATCGGCTATAAGGGCTACAACAACAATCTCTTTGTAAAACGTATTATAGGATTGCCGGGCGATACGGTATCCCTTACCAACTTTGTTCTTAGGGTACGTCCCGCCGGTAGCCCGTATACATTCACGGAATTTGAATTATCCGACGAACTTTACTATCCCAACATACCGCAGGTATCCTCGCTTTGGGATTCCTCGCTGCCGTTTTCCGGCAACCTCGATCCTATAGTTTTGGGCGAGAATCAATGTTTTGTTTTGTCGGACGATAGGGGTAACACAAACGATTCCAGAACTTGGGGGGCTGTTACTTCAACTCATATAAGAGGCAAGGCAATTTTCCGGTATTGGCCGCCTAACCATTTGGGATTTCCTTGATAACGGCAAACTGCCGGAGGTTTTATGAACAATGAATTAGAAAATTTAAAAAAGCGCGGCTTTTTTTCCCAGTGTACAAACACCGATGGGCTTTCCGATTTGATGAACAGGGAAGCAATAACTTTTTATGTGGGCTGCGATCCCACGGGCAGCAGTCTTCACATAGGACACATGGTGCCGTTTTTTGCATTCCGTCACCTCCGCGAACAGGGACACAAGGGCATCGCACTGATAGGCGGGGGAACGGCGCGTATAGGCGATCCTTCCGGCAAAACCGAGATGAGGAAGATGCTCTCCTACGAACAGCTTGATAAAAATACGCTTGCAATCCGCGGGCAGCTTGACAGATTTTTAGGCGGCTTTGACGGCAAAACCGCTATATGCGCCAACAACAAGGACTGGCTCGCCGACCTTAACTATATCGACTTCCTGCGTGAGATAGGCAGCCATTTTTCCGTAAACAGAATGTTATCGTTTGAGGCTTACAAGATGAGGCTGGAAACAGGGCTTTCCTTTATCGAGTTTAACTATCAGCTTTTGCAGAGCTATGATTTTTTACAGCTTCACAAACGCTATGGATGTTCCCTGCAAATAGGCGGCGATGACCAATGGGGCAACATAGTCGCCGGTATGGAGCTTATACGCCGTGTGGGAGGTGCTGCACCCGAAGCCTTTGGGCTTACCTTTCCGCTTGTTACCACATCCGGCGGCAAAAAAATGGGCAAAACCGAAAAAGGCGCGGTTTTCCTTGACCCCGAATTAACCAGTCCATACGACTTTTTTCAATACTGGCGCAATGTTCAGGATGATGATGTACGGCGCTTTTTGCTCCTGTTTACATTTCTGCCAATCGAAGAATGTGAATCGCTCAGCGCCGCCGGAAAAAATCCGAATGAGGCAAAGGAACGGCTTGCCTACGAGGTAACCGCATTGATCCACGGCAAGGCGGAGGCGGAAGCGGCGCTTTCCGGCGCTAAGGCTGCCTTCGGGAATGGCTCGGGCAGCCGTTCCGCTATGCCCACTAAAACCCTTCCAAAAGATAAATTTGAGGCGGGTTATAACATCGTAGACCTTTTTACAGACTGCGGGTTATGCCCCACAAAGAGCGAAGCCCGCCGTCTGGTACAGCAGGGCGGCGCGTTCGTATCCGGCGCGGACGGGGTATTATCCGCCGTTACAGACCCAAAGGCAACGGTAGGTTTGGAAAACTTTAGTTCAGACGAATTGATACTGCGCGCCGGGAAAAAGCGCTTTCTACGAATGGTAACCGGCTAACTAAAGCAGTAACGCTCAATGGCTATGGCTATGCCGTCGTTGTCGTTTGTCGCCTCGGTAACAGCCCATGCCAGTTCTTTTATACGCTCATCGCCGTTCAGCATTGCAATACCATACTCCGCCCACAGTATCATAGCCTCATCATTCATTGAGTCGCCGAACGACATTACCTCGCTGCGGTCTATACCGAGTTTTGTAGCAACCTTTGCCAACGCAATGCCTTTGTCGATTTTAGGGGGCAGTATTTCAAGAAAGTAAGGTTTACTGGTAAAAAGTGTAAGCTCATCACCTAAAACATTGCGAAGAATCGTTTCAAGCGGCTTTAACAGCATAGGATCACCCGGAATTACCAGTTTATGGCAGTTTGTTTCAACATAATGAGCAAAATTTTCGGGAATAACCTGTTTTAAACCGGTAAGTTTACGGTCGATCTCGGTATACTCGGTGGCTTTCGACACGTACAGCACATCATCCACGTATAACTGTACCGAAAACCCCTCGGCATCAGCCAAATGGTAGGCTGCAAGCGCAGGTTTAGACGGCAGCATTACCTGCTCAATTATCTTTCCGGTAGCCGTGTCATGGATTATCGCGCCGTTACCGCAGATCAAATAGCCTTCGCTTTTATCGAGCCCCAGTACTTTAACATAACTTGTTAAAGCCGGACGCACACGTCCCGATGCAAGAACAATGATAATACCGGAATTTATAGCCTTTTTGATCGCTTTGCGCGTTCTTTGGGAAATAGTCAAATCGGAGCGAAGTAAGGTGTCGTCCAGATCCAATGCTATCAATCTTATTTTTGCCATATATCAAGTATAAACATACCTGCGTTACCGTGCAAGGACACGGAGCGTCCCGGAATTGTAAAGATTTTTCTTGAACAAAACCTTATTTTTTTATAATATTAGCCTAGTAAGTTATTCTACGAGGGTTTTATAACATGACGGACATAGGTCCCATTCACCGAAAAGAGTATGAAATTACGCACAGCGCAAACGAACGTATAATTATTGCCGAAGCGCCCGGACGTATACATTATATGGGGGATCATGGTCAGTATAAGGACGGCATTTTCCTTTGCTCAAGCGTGGATAAGACGCTTCAAGTAGCTGTCAGCCTTAGAAAGGACAATTCCCTTAGGTTTTATGCCGCCGATATGGGAGAGCGCAAGAGGACAACCTTAGTTAATCTGCGGTATAAACGGGAAGACCGCTGGGCGAATTTTGCAAAAATAGCGATCTATGTTTTTGTCGAGTTGGGCTGTGATGTCAGGGGTATGAATTTTACAATAGCCGGTGATATTCCTCAAAATATATCTCTTGCCGCGTCTTCCGCCATCGAAATTGCATCGGCGCTTGTGCTTCGCCGTTTTTATCTATCAAATTTGAGCGATAAAGAGCTTTTAACACGGCTTGCCGCCGCCCATAGCGAGTTTTTTGAAAATCAAAACTATATGGTTGACTATCTTTGTGCAATGAATGCGCGAAAAGACAATTTTTTGTTTATAGACGAAACAACCATGGAAGTTAAACGTATAAAAAATCCGTTTTCCAAGTATAAATTTCTGCTTTTAGACTCAAGAGTCCCAATGATAGACTCAACGAACGAGTTAAAATCAAGACAGCGCTGCATAGACAAGGGCTTACAGGCGCTTAACGAAAAACGCAAGGGCGGCAGCCTAAAAGACTATAACATAGCGGATATGGACGATCTTATGGGCGCTATGAACGAAAATGTACGCAGGTACACATCTTTTGTTATTCAAGAGATACAGAGGATACACGAGGTGGAAAAAGCACTAACCGAAGGCGATAAAGAAACTTTTTCAAAAAATCTCTTTCACTCTCACGAAGGTTTGCGTGATTTTTTTGAAGTGTCTTGCCCTGAAGTAGACTGGCTGGTAAAACGGGCGCAGGAAACGCCCGATGTTTTGGGCGCCAGAATGACCGGTAAGGGGTTTGGAGGCTGTACCTACACCATAGTAAAAAAAGACGCCATAGAAGAATATCAAAAACGCCTTGAAGACTATGAGCGTATTTTCGGATTCCGCCCTATAATACATGAAATCCGCCCCGCAGCGGCTGCCCGCATTGTGGCAAAATAATTAGGAGAGCAGTATGTCATTAGCTTTAGCAAAAGATCAACAGCATTATACGTACGGCAATTTTCCATATTGGGAGCTTGAAGAAGGCGACCTTGCAGAACTCATAGATGGAGAGCTTATGTTTATAAACGCGCCTAGTGCAAAACACCAGAAAACTAGTTATCGGCTACTGCTTGAGATTGGGAGATGTTTAGCAGGCAAAACCGGCGAAGTAATGCATGCCCCATTTGACGTGCGCCTGTTCCCCAAGGCTGATAACAGCGACGATACGGTGGTTATGCCCGATATTTCGGTTATTCTCGATACGGACAAACTTTCGGACAATAAAGCCTGCAAGGGAGCGCCGGATTGGATAATAGAGATACTGTCGCCTACAAACTGCTCCCATGATTCCGTAGCAAAATTCAACCAGTATTTAAAAGCAGGGGTGCGCGAATACTGGATCGTTGATCCGGAGGCAAAGACCGTCCAAGTTCACATTCTGGACAACGGACGCTATGTTACCTCGGCATTTGACGAAACACAAAATGTTCCGGTTACCGTACTAAGCGGCTGGGAAATTGCGTTAAAAACTGTTTTTGAAGAGTAGAACAGACTATTGCCGTGACATTGCAATCCAGATAACGGTATAAATCTGCTAATGAAGCTATTTTTAGGGCTTAGGTTTTTAGGGCAGTCCCTACTGCGGCTCATCGGGCGTATCACCTGATTTTTTATCGGACTTAAATTCAACATGCTCGGCGAAGATGTAAACTTTCGATTTCTGAAGTGCTTTGCGTACTTGGCGAAATTTGTATAAATGTGTTAAAATTTCTTGGTTAAAAACAGGAGTTTTTATGGAATTACAATATACTTATTGGAAAGATACAGACGGTTATTATGTAGGCTATTTTGACGATTTTCCTGAGCATCCAACACAGGGCAACACACTCGAAGAATTAGAGATAATGCTAAAAGATGTTTACGATTCTTTAGAATTATCAAAATATCACAAACGTAAATTGATAGTTGCATGAAGCAAAATGAACTGTCGCTTGAATTTTCCCAAACGCATATTTCCTACAAACAACGGTTGGGAAGATTCATAGAGGAAATGGAAAAGGAAATAATACATCCTGATTATCGGTAGTTTGCTTAATTCAATTGTAACTATTTTCATCAAATCTGTAAATTGTTCGCCGTCTTTTTTCACGATAAACGCATAAGAGCCAAGAATCTGTATTATATGTGAAATATTTTAATAAAAACTACAGAGGACACAAAGATCACAGAGATAAAGAAATAAAAATTCAATTTACTCTCTGTGTTCTCAGTGATCTCCGTGGTTAAATTCTTTACGATCGCAATCGGGCATTTTCTTCCCTAAGCCGTTCGATTTCCTGCCGTAACTGCTCGCGCTCGGCACTGCCTTTTTCTATACCCTTGGAAAGACCTTCTTCCCTGCCTGCGGAAAGTCCGCTTTCGCGGGCGTCGGTCATCATAGCGCGGAGGTCGGCACGCCACATCGCTTTTTTCTCCGCTATCATGCGGTGCCGCTCGAAAAACGATAGCTTTTTTACCTGAACTGCGATTTCTTTTACTTCGGGGTGTTTCTTTGCCAACATATCAAAATCCTCCTTGCGCTTACATTTAAAGCACTGCAAAAACGGCCAAACTGCCTGTCCGTCATCTTCTCTCGGTAGTTTGCTTAATTCAATTGTAACTATTTTCATCAAATCTGTAAATTGTTCGCCGTCTTTTTTGTTGTTCATTGTCCAAGTATTTAAATAGTCCGGCGAGGCAAACCCCAGTGAATGGTTGCATATTACAATGCAGATGGTTTCCTGTATTTTACCGTGATCAAAACCGCTTTTTAGTTGTTCGGCTATCAATTTAGCCAGATAATACACCACACGCTTTCGCATAACGCTAAGAAACTCAATCTGAAGCTCGACATTGATCACTTTTTTGCTCCTGGTGAGTACTTTTACGTCCAAGATGCCCATTTTGTCATTTTTCCACAACCGCTTTAAAAAAGGGTCTACAATGGTAAGTCCCGCGTATTCCTCGTGCGGCAGATCGAGGATGGTTTTTAAAAGGCTTTCCAGATTTTTGATATTTTTTTGATCGCCAAAGACAAGTTTAAAAACATAATCGTTTAGCAGGGATACTAATTCTCTTTCCATAACGCCTCCATATATACTCTATTACGGCGAAATTCCGCATAACGCTTGTATAGCAGGAGATTTTTTTGTGGTTTGTTCGTGTAATTCGTGGTTAAAATATTTACGATCGCAATCGGGCATTTTCTTCCCTAAGCCGTTCGATTTCCTGCCGTAACTGCTCGCGCTGGGCAGCGCCTTCCTCCCTGCCTGCGGAAAGTCCGCTTTCGCGGGCATCGGTCATCATAGCGCGGAGGTCGGCACGCCACATCGCTTTTTTCTCCGCTATCATGCGGTGCCGCTCGAAAAACGAGAGCTTTTTCA
>BNVA01000049.1 GCA_025997755.1 Spirochaetia bacterium
CGGCACTATTATCGGTTTAAAAATAGAACCTAATATGCTCTATGATTTGGAAACTTACGGCTTACAGATAGCTCCTGACGGTACTATCATACATTTGACACGTGAACCATATATGTATAGCGATTTAGAAACTCATGGTATACAGATAGCCCCTGACGGTACTGTTATACGTTTAACA
Organism: Spirochaetia bacterium; assembly: GCA_025997755.1. The sequence goes on from BNVA01000049.1 coordinate 179, forward strand.
CGTGAACCATATATATATGGTGATTTAGAAACTTATGGCTTACGGATAGCTCCCGACGGCACCATCATCGGTTTAAAAATAGAACCGGATATGCTTGATTATGCATCTACATCAGGTTTGGAAGTAGCCCCCGACGGCCGTATCATAAATTTAAAAATTGAACCCGGTATTCCTGCTCTTACGGAGACAAATAGTTTGTTGATAGTGCCGGGCGGAAAAATAATACGCCTGCGGATTTTACAGAATGATAAACCGGATACGATCGCATACGGATTGAGAATAATGCCTGATGGTACTATTTTGGGTTTAAACAGAATTCCGTCTTACATGGCGAAACATGGATTAGAAGATGATCGTAATGATGAGAAAACAAAATTAAAAATTCGTTTTAGAGAGACACTGCGGTTGGTTGAAACCGGCAACATTACTCCCGAAGTTATAATTCCGATAGGAAAGTTATCTTACGAAAGTAAAGTATTAAGTCCGTTTGAATTTTTTGGGAGTTTGGCAAAAGGACAATACTACGTGCAAATTGGGTATTATGATCATGAAGATCAGTTGATAAACCAATTGGTAAACCTTAACTGGTTTTATCCTTATTTAGTTCAAGTAATTGGGGAGGGCAGAAAGTCTAAGTTTAAACTTTTAGTTGGACCGGTTAATGAAGGTGAAAGCAACGCGCTTTTATTAAGGTTTAAACATGATGGTTTCTATGATGCATTCATCAGGCACGATGGATAGCAGATGATAGATAATTCGTTGACTATTTACGTGTAAAAGTGTCTAATATAAGCCTATGCTCAGAAAGTATTCAAAAACAAATTACGGCATTTCCGCACACAGAAAACAGACCTTTCATAAAGTCATAATTATTGGTTTAATAGGCGCGGTACTGATTTCAGGAGGCGCTTTTATCAATATACAGCGAGTTCGTGTTATAAAAGAGCATAAAAACCTTGTTCAGCTCTGGAAAGACGGTTCTTACAGGGAAGTTTTTGATTTAAGCGCAGTTGAGCTTGAAAAAAAGCCATTGGATTTTTTTTTGTTGTCCATTCATGGATTTGCGGCATATCAGCTTGCCGCAGCACAGATAAACACAGAAGATATGCTAATCTATACTGATGAATCCATTAGTGCGTTACGGAAAGCCCTTTTAATTAAGGATAACGCCCGTGACGGACGCTTATACTATGTGCTTGGCAAGGCGTATTATTATAAAGGTGCGGATTATGCGGAGTTAGCGATAAAATACTTGGAGTTAGCTCTGAATTCATCGTATAAAGCGGAAGACATACCGGAATATCTAGGGTTATCCTATGCTTTAATACATGATTATCAAAAAAGTGTAGAAGCATTTTCCATTGCTCTGGTACCTGCCGATCAAGAAGAAGATAAAATCTCGAAAAGCGATATATTGCTGCTGTCCATAGCGAAATCGTATTTGGAACTTGGTGAATATAATTCTGCGCGCGCCTATCTTATCAGGTGTCTTGAAGTATCACGAGATTTCTCAACTATTTCCAAAGCGCGTCTCCTTCTTGGAAATATACTGCTTGAAGAAGGAAATACGGAAGAAGCGGAAAAGCAATATATGGCTGTATTGCAGGAAGGCGGTGAACAAGCTGATGCCAGATACCAATTAGGAGAATTGTATTTATCGCGGGGTGAGTCAATAAAAGCAAGAGCGGAATGGCGTAAAGCGGTGCGTATAGACCCGGCGTATGGTCCGGCGTTAGCAAAGCTCAGAATGTAAAATTAATACAAGTTTACAAAAACTGGAGGAAAAATGTTTGGATTTAAATCATCAGACATAGGGATTGATTTAGGAACGTGCAATACCCTTATCTATATTAGGGGAAAAGGCATTGTTGTAGATGAGCCTTCCGTTGTCGCTGTTGAACGCGGAACAAAAAGAGTAATGGCGGTAGGGCAGGATGCAAAGCGTATGCTTTGGAAAACACCGGAAAACATCATTGCAATACGACCTATGCGTGACGGTGTAATAGCCGATCTTGAATCAACAGAAAAAATGATTCGGCATTTTATTTCAAAAGCGCTGCCGCGTTACCATTTTATTAAACCCCGTATGATCATAGGTATTCCGTCGTGCATAACGGAAGTAGAGCGCAGGGCTGTCGAAGAGAGCGCTTACAAAGCAGGCGCTCGTGATGTAATGGTTATTGAAGAAAGCCGTGCAGCCGCAATAGGCGCGAATATTCCTATTTTTGAACCTGCAGGACACATGATCTGTGATATAGGCGGCGGAACAACCGAAATATCGGTAATATCACTTGGCGGTATGGTGGTAAGTAACGCGATACGGCTTGGCGGTGATGAATTTGACGAAGCAATTGTAAAACATGTACGCAGCGTACATAACTTGATCATTGGAGAACAGACAGCGGAAAAGTTAAAAATAGAAATCGGTAACGCTTCCCCCGACAAGACAATCGAAAAAGTTGAAATAAAGGGCGGCGATGCCATAACCGGACTTCCGCGCCGTTTGGAGATAGACTCTGTTGAAGTTAGAGAAGCTCTTAAAGATCCCGTTACACAGATAATTGACGAGATTAAAAAAACACTGGGACAAACGCCGCCGGAACTTGCCGCCGACATTGTTGAACAAGGAATTGTAATGACAGGCGGAGGTTCGCTGTTAAAGGGCTTGCCAAAACTTATTTCAAAAGAAACAAATGTTCCCGTAATATTGGCGGAAAATCCCTTGGAATGTGTAGCATTGGGAGCAGGTAAATATTTTGAAAATCTTAGAGGTTTTGATAATACACGAAGCATTTATGATAATCTTAACGGATAAGAGCAATGCGGGGTAACGGCAGACAAAAAAAGAAATTTAGTACCGACACATATATATTTATGGTTCTGATCTTTATTTCTTTTTCTTTGCTTTTATTTTCTACAAGAAGTTTTGTAATAAATGTTAAAGATACCGGTTTGTCTATTTTTTCAGGCGTACGCAACGGTATTCATTTTGTTTCCGCTCTTGCTGCTCGTACAGTTCTTTCAATACAGGAATTAGCCGTTCTAAAGCGTGAATATGCGGAGTTGCAAGATCGTATAACACGTTATGAGCAATTAGAACGTAGTACTGCCGAAATCAGGCAGGAGAATTTCAGGCTGCGTGAACAATTAGAATTTTATAATGTAATCAAATACAAAAGTATACCTGCGGAAATATCAGGAAGCGATCCCGATAATATTTTTTCAGCATATGTTATTAATAAAGGTAAAATACACGGTATATCTAATAATATGTCCGTAATTGCATTTCAAAACGGAATGCAGGCACTTGTAGGAAAAGTAATTCAAACCGGACAAGTTGAAAGCCTTATCATGCCTTTGTTTGATGAAAAATCTTTTGCGGCGGCACGTTTGTCGCAGTCACGCTACGAAGGAATTGTTGAAGGGCAGGGCAGTGTAAATTTACCGCTTAGGATGAGATTAATAGCAAAGCGCGCCAGAGATGAAATTAGTATTGGAGATGTAATTGTTACAAGCGGTTCCGGCGGACTTTATCCGCCGGAAATTATTATAGGCAGAGTCAGAAAAATATTATTTCAAGAACATGGAACATCTTTGGAATTAGAATTGGATTGCGCAATTGATTTTTTTAAACTTGAATATGTTTTTGTAATTGACTCCTACCGGGAAGGAATAAATAACGGTGACTAAAAATGTTATTTGGACATCAATCTTTGTAATAATTGCCGGAATATTGCAATCAACATTACTGTCCCCTCTGTCCTCATATTTTTATGCTGTTCCTGACATTGCACTGTGTATACTTGTTTATTCATCATATATAAATGGGACTATGACCGGTCAGCTTTCAGGTTTTTCTTCAGGCCTGCTTCTTGATTTTTTATCAGAGGCGCCTTTAGGCTTGAATACATTTGTCCGAACAACTATAGGCGCTTTAACAGGATTTTTAAAAGGAAACTTTTTTCTTGACATTATTTTTCTTCCGGTAGCATTGTGCGCCGGTGCAACAGTGTTAAAAGCCGTACTAATTTATTGTCTTCATTTTTTATTTGGCGGAGCTGTTTCATCATATTCATTAAATTCTCCAAAGTTCTTTGTTGAATTGCTTATGAATGCTGTTTTAGCGCCGTTTTTATTCCGGTTTTTAAAACTTTTTAACAACCTTCTGGTAAAAAAAAGAGATACTAATTATGGCGCATAATAATAACCATTCCTTCGGTGATGATAATTCAAAGAATGAAAGAACAGAACATCGTATATTAGCGCTTCAAATAATATTTATATCAATTTTTGTGATTTATACCGGACGGCTTTTTGTAATGCAGATTATTAACGGTGATTTTTACCGTTCCCGTGCAAATGATATTACAAAACGAACTACCGTAATACCGGCACAGCGCGGAGAAATATATGATCGTGAATACACAGATCCTATAGTCTATAATACGGATTCTTTTTCTGTTTTAATATCACCTGCGGAAATAAAACGTGATGAAATAATAAATGTAATAGATAGAGTTGCCGGTATTTTAAATATGCCGCGGGAACAAATTGAAAAAAAACTTCCTCCGCAATACTACCATCTATTTCAACCTATAGAGATAGCTGCGAACATTTCGTTTAATGAAATTGCTGTTTTAGCGGAACATCTTGATACGCTTCCCGGAATTTCATGGCAGTCAAAACCATTGCGTAATTATAATGAAACCGGCAGCTTATCTCATATTGTAGGTTATGTCGGCGGCATTACACGTGATGAATTAACAATCCTCTATAACAGCGGTTATCAGCAAGGTGATGTAATTGGCAAGGACGGCATTGAGAAACAGTACGATGAATTACTACGCGGGAAAGAAGGCGTAGAAACAAAAATAGTAGATGTTAGGGGAAGATTAGCCGAAGATCAAGATATTATCCGTATTGAGCCTGAGATGGGTAAAAATATAGTTCTTACAATAGACAGAAAAATACAAATACTTGCCGAAAAAGCGTTAGGAAAACGAATAGGGGCAGTTACCGTTTTACGCCCTACAACCGGAGAGATACTGGCTATGGTTTCTTATCCTTGGTATAACCCTGAGGTGTTTAACAGTAATGATGTAGGCGGTGAATATCAAAAACTTATAAGTGATGTTAATAAACCTCTGTTAAACCGTGTTATACAGTCAAGCTACCCGCCCGGTTCAACTTTCAAAGTTGTAATGACTACAGGTATACTTGGCGAAAATTCTTTTCCTCCTGAAAAAACAATAGATTGCCCGGGTGAAATAAACTACGGCGGTCTTTCCATTGCGGCGTCGGCAAAAACCCTTCAATTTCACCGGGGAGATCAATATTTGTAATTTCTCCAAATCCATAATCCTGTGCGTATGATACCATGCGTTCTATACCAAGATAATCTCTGCCTGTTATCCAAAAATAAATATCACAAGACTGTGCAAGCGCCTTTTTTAAATTAAGACGTCCATGTCCGGGTTTACGAATATGACATCTCCATAGACGATCGCCGTAGTTTATTTCACCCGGGCAATCTATTGTTTTTTCAGGAGGAAAAGAATTTTCGCCAAGTATACCTGTAGTCATTACAACTTTGAAAGTTGAACCGGGCGGGTAGCTTGACTGTATAACACGGTTTAACAGAGGTTTATTAACATCACTTATAAGTTTTTGATATTCACCGCCTACATCATTACTGTTAAACACCTCAGGGTTATACCAAGGATAAGAAACCATAGCCAGTATCTCTCCGGTTGTAGGGCGTAAAACGGTAACTGCCCCTATTCGTTTTCCTAACGCTTTTTCGGCAAGTATTTGTATTTTTCTGTCTATTGTAAGAACTATATTTTTACCCATCTCAGGCTCAATACGGATAATATCTTGATCTTCGGCTAATCTTCCCCTAACATCTACTATTTTTGTTTCTACGCCTTCTTTCCCGCGTAGTAATTCATCGTACTGTTTCTCAATGCCGTCCTTGCCAATTACATCACCTTGCTGATAACCGCTGTTATAGAGGATTGTTAATTCATCACGTGTAATGCCGCCGACATAACCTACAATATGAGATAAGCTGCCGGTTTCATTATAATTACGCAATGGTTTTGACTGCCATGAAATTCCGGGAAGCGTATCAAGATGTTCCGCTAAAACAGCAATTTCATTAAACGAAATGTTCGCAGCTATCTCTATAGGTTGAAATAGATGGTAGTATTGCGGAGGAAGTTTTTTTTCAATTTGTTCCCGCGGCATATTTAAAATACCGGCAACTCTATCTATTACATTTATTATTTCATCACGTTTTATTTCCGCAGGTGATATTAAAACAGAAAAAGAATCCGTATTATAGACTATAGGATCTGTGTATTCACGATCATATATTTCTCCGCGCTGTGCCGGTATTACGGTAGTTCGTTTTGTAATATCATTTGCACGGGAACGGTAAAAATCACCGTTAATAATCTGCATTACAAAAAGCCGTCCGGTATAAATCACAAAAATTGATATAAATATTATTTGAAGCGCTAATATACGATGTTCTGTTCTTTCATTCTTTGAATTATCATCACCGAAGGAATGGTTATTATTATGCGCCATAATTAGTATCTCTTTTTTTTACCAGAAGGTTGTTAAAAAGTTTTAAAAACCGGAATAAAAACGGCGCTAAAACAGCATTCATAAGCAATTCAACAAAGAACTTTGGAGAATTTAATGAATATGATGAAACAGCTCCGCCAAATAAAAAATGAAGACAATAAATTAGTACGGCTTTTAACACTGTTGCACCGGCGCACAATGCTACCGGAAGAAAAATAATGTCAAGAAAAAAGTTTCCTTTTAAAAATCCTGTTAAAGCGCCTATAGTTGTTCGGACAAATGTATTCAAGCCTAAAGGCGCCTCTGATAAAAAATCAAGAAGCAGGCCTGAAGAAAAACCTGAAAGCTGACCGGTCATAGTCCCATTTATATATGATGAATAAACAAGTATACACAGTGCAATGTCAGGAACAGCATAAAAATATGAGGACAGAGGGGACAGTAATGTTGATTGCAATATTCCGGCAATTATTACAAAGATTGATGTCCAAATAACATTTTTAGTCACCGTTATTTATTCCTTCCCGGTAGGAGTCAATTACAAAAACATATTCAAGTTTAAAAAAATCAATTGCGCAATCCAATTCTAATTCCAAAGATGTTCCATGTTCTTGAAATAATATTTTTCTGACTCTGCCTATAATAATTTCCGGCGGATAAAGTCCGCCGGAACCGCTTGTAACAATTACATCTCCAATACTAATTTCATCTCTGGCGCGCTTTGCTATTAATCTCATCCTAAGCGGTAAATTTACACTGCCCTGCCCTTCAACAATTCCTTCGTAGCGTGACTGCGACAAACGTGCCGCCGCAAAAGATTTTTCATCAAACAAAGGCATGATAAGGCTTTCAACTTGTCCGGTTTGAATTACTTTTCCTACAAGTGCCTGCATTCCGTTTTGAAATGCAATTACGGACATATTATTAGATATACCGTGTATTTTACCTTTATTAATAACATATGCTGAAAAAATATTATCGGGATCGCTTCCTGATATTTCCGCAGGTATACTTTTGTATTTGATTACATTATAAAATTCTAATTGTTCACGCAGCCTGAAATTCTCCTGCCTGATTTCGGCAGTACTACGTTCTAATTGCTCATAACGTGTTATACGATCTTGCAACTCCGCATATTCACGCTTTAGAACGGCTAATTCCTGTATTGAAAGAACTGTACGAGCAGCAAGAGCGGAAACAAAATGAATACCGTTGCGTACGCCTGAAAAAATAGACAAACCGGTATCTTTAACATTTATTACAAAACTTCTTGTAGAAAATAAAAGCAAAGAAAAAGAAATAAAGATCAGAACCATAAATATATATGTGTCGGTACTAAATTTCTTTTTTTGTCTGCCGTTACCCCGCATTGCTCTTATCCGTTAAGATTATCATAAATGCTTCGTGTATTATCAAAACCTCTAAGATTTTCAAAATATTTACCTGCTCCCAATGCTACACATTCCAAGGGATTTTCCGCCAATATTACGGGAACATTTGTTTCTTTTGAAATAAGTTTTGGCAAGCCCTTTAACAGCGAACCTCCGCCTGTCATTACAATTCCTTGTTCAACAATGTCGGCGGCAAGTTCCGGCGGCGTTTGTCCCAGTGTTTTTTTAATCTCGTCAATTATCTGTGTAACGGGATCTTTAAGAGCTTCTCTAACTTCAACAGAGTCTATCTCCAAACGGCGCGGAAGTCCGGTTATGGCATCGCCGCCCTTTATTTCAACTTTTTCGATTGTCTTGTCGGGGGAAGCGTTACCGATTTCTATTTTTAACTTTTCCGCTGTCTGTTCTCCAATGATCAAGTTATGTACGCTGCGTACATGTTTTACAATTGCTTCGTCAAATTCATCACCGCCAAGCCGTATCGCGTTACTTACCACCATACCGCCAAGTGATATTACCGATATTTCGGTTGTTCCGCCGCCTATATCACAGATCATGTGTCCTGCAGGTTCAAAAATAGGAATATTCGCGCCTATTGCGGCTGCACGGCTTTCTTCAATAACCATTACATCACGAGCGCCTGCTTTGTAAGCGCTCTCTTCGACAGCCCTGCGCTCTACTTCCGTTATGCACGACGGAATACCTATGATCATACGGGGTTTAATAAAATGGTAACGCGGCAGCGCTTTTGAAATAAAATGCCGAATCATTTTTTCTGTTGATTCAAGATCGGCTATTACACCGTCACGCATAGGTCGTATTGCAATGATGTTTTCCGGTGTTTTCCAAAGCATACGCTTTGCATCCTGCCCTACCGCCATTACTCTTTTTGTTCCGCGTTCAACAGCGACAACGGAAGGCTCATCTACAACAATGCCTTTTCCCCTAATATAGATAAGGGTATTGCACGTTCCTAAATCAATCCCTATGTCTGATGATTTAAATCCAAACATTTTTCCTCCAGTTTTTGTAAACTTGTATTAATTTTACATTCTGAGCTTTGCTAACGCCGGACCATACGCCGGGTCTATACGCACCGCTTTACGCCATTCCGCTCTTGCTTTTATTGACTCACCCCGCGATAAATACAATTCTCCTAATTGGTATCTGGCATCAGCTTGTTCACCGCCTTCCTGCAATACAGCCATATATTGCTTTTCCGCTTCTTCCGTATTTCCTTCTTCAAGCAGTATATTTCCAAGAAGGAGACGCGCTTTGGAAATAGTTGAGAAATCTCGTGATACTTCAAGACACCTGATAAGATAGGCGCGCGCAGAATTATATTCACCAAGTTCCAAATACGATTTCGCTATGGACAGCAGCAATATATCGCTTTTCGAGATTTTATCTTCTTCTTGATCGGCAGGTACCAGAGCAATGGAAAATGCTTCTACACTTTTTTGATAATCATGTATTAAAGCATAGGATAACCCTAGATATTCCGGTATGTCTTCCGCTTTATACGATGAATTCAGAGCTAACTCCAAGTATTTTATCGCTAACTCCGCATAATCCGCACCTTTATAATAATACGCCTTGCCAAGCACATAGTATAAGCGTCCGTCACGGGCGTTATCCTTAATTAAAAGGGCTTTCCGTAACGCACTAATGGATTCATCAGTATAGATTAGCATATCTTCTGTGTTTATCTGTGCTGCGGCAAGCTGATATGCCGCAAATCCATGAATGGACAACAAAAAAAAATCCAATGGCTTTTTTTCAAGCTCAACTGCGCTTAAATCAAAAACTTCCCTGTAAGAACCGTCTTTCCAGAGCTGAACAAGGTTTTTATGCTCTTTTATAACACGAACTCGCTGTATATTGATAAAAGCGCCTCCTGAAATCAGTACCGCGCCTATTAAACCAATAATTATGACTTTATGAAAGGTCTGTTTTCTGTGTGCGGAAATGCCGTAATTTGTTTTTGAATACTTTCTGAGCATAGGCTTATATTAGACACTTTTACACGTAAATAGTCAACGAATTATCTATCATCTGCTATCCATCGTGCCTGATGAATGCATCATAGAAACCATCATGTTTAAACCTTAATAAAAGCGCGTTGCTTTCACCTTCATTAACCGGTCCAACTAAAAGTTTAAACTTAGACTTTCTGCCCTCCCCAATTACTTGAACTAAATAAGGATAAAACCAGTTAAGGTTTACCAATTGGTTTATCAACTGATCTTCATGATCATAATACCCAATTTGCACGTAGTATTGTCCTTTTGCCAAACTCCCAAAAAATTCAAACGGACTTAATACTTTACTTTCGTAAGATAACTTTCCTATCGGAATTATAACTTCGGGAGTAATGTTGCCGGTTTCAACCAACCGCAGTGTCTCTCTAAAACGAATTTTTAATTTTGTTTTCTCATCATTACGATCATCTTCTAATCCATGTTTCGCCATGTAAGACGGAATTCTGTTTAAACCCAAAATAGTACCATCAGGCATTATTCTCAATCCGTATGCGATCGTATCCGGTTTATCATTCTGTAAAATCCGCAGGCGTATTATTTTTCCGCCCGGCACTATCAACAAACTATTTGTCTCCGTAAGAGCAGGAATACCGGGTTCAATTTTTAAATTTATGATACGGCCGTCGGGGGCTACTTCCAAACCTGATGTAGATGCATAATCAAGCATATCCGGTTCTATTTTTAAACCGATGATGGTGCCGTCGGGAGCTATCCGTAAGCCATAAGTTTCTAAATCACCATATATATATGGTTCACGTGTTAAACGTATAACAGTACCGTCAGGGGCTATCTGTATACCATGAGTTTCTAAATCGCTATACATATATGGTTCACGTGTCAAATGTATGATAGTACCGTCAGGAGCTATCTGTAAGCCGTAAGTTTCCAAATCATAGAGCATATTAGGTTCTATTTTTAAACCGATAATAGTGCCG
>BNVA01000050.1 GCA_025997755.1 Spirochaetia bacterium
TTCGGCAAATAGCTCAATAAAGACATTTCAGGCTGCCTTATCCTGTTATGCGGGCGCACTGCTTAACTCCGAGCCAAAAGAACAAACGGAAGCGGGAATTACGTTTAACCGTACCGTTACGGAGACCGTAAATGAAAGGAGCTATACCTGCGCGGCGTTCGATGTAGAAAGAACACGGCGTTACATGATGAACTTTAAAGACGATGGAGCGGAAGATACTATAAGCAGAACCACGTCTACCGGGCCCCTTGTCTTTTCTACCGAAACAATTCCGGCAGGGTTCAAATTGGGTAATAAATATTCAACCGTATTCCAAACCGACCCCAAATTTACCAAGGTAAGCGGAACTAAAGCTCTAAACATTACACGTACCGGAAACTCGGAAATGTACATAATTCTAAAATAACGTTACGCGCCTACGCCGATCTAATTTGACAGAGAGCGTGTTTTAATTTTTTCGTCAATGTAACCGGCAAAGTCGGCAATTTTCATTGTCGGCATTTGGCTGCCGCCGCGGCATCGGATCGATACCGTTCCATCTGCCGCTTCTTTTTCTCCCACGACAAGCATGTAGGGAATTTTTCGGGTCTGGCAGGCGCGGATTTTTGCGTTCAAACGGTCGTTGCCAAGCTCCGCAGTAACACGGACGCCGCGCTCCTCAAGCCGGGCTGCGACATTCTTTGCATAATCATTGAATGCTTCCGCAACCGGAATAACTGCCGCCTGTTGAAAGTGCAGCCACACCGGAAGCGCGCCTGAAAAATTTTCCAGCAGTATGCCGATAAAACGTTCAAGACTGCCCAAAATCGCTCGGTGCAGCATTACCGGCGTATGCCTCTCTCCGTCGGCGCCGGTATATTCGGCATCAAGCCTCTCCTTTGAAGGCATTTGGTAGTCAAGCTGAAGTGTGCCGCACTGCCACTGCCGCCCTAAAGCATCGATCAATGTAAACTCCAGCTTAGGCCCGTAAAACGCCCCCTCGCCTTCCGCAATCTCGTAGTTAATATTCTCTGCCTTGCAAGCAGAGGCAAGCGCTGCCTCCGCCGCGTCCCATGTCGCATCATCGCCTATGCGTAATTCCGGGCGCGTAGAAAATTTAACCAGCACCTTGTCCCTTTCAAAACCAAAATCCGCATACATCCCGAATAACAAGCGGGCAAAGCGGGCAACCTCGCCGGGAATTTGTTCGCCTGTACAGAATATATGGGCATCGTCCTGAACAAATCCGCGTATACGCATACAGCCGTGCAGACTGCCGGAAGGCTCATTCCGCGTACAGGAACCGAATTCGGCAATGCGCAGAGGCAGATCGCGGTAAGAACGCAGTTGTTGTTTGAAAATCTCGATATGCCCCGGACAGTTCATCGGCTTAATTGCAAACATACGTTTTTCGCTTTCCGTGATAAACATATTTTCTTTATATTTTTGCCAGTGCCCGCTGCGTTCCCACAATGAGCGCGCCATGATAAACGGCGTTTTTACTTCCACATAGCCGTCTGCACCGATCTTTTCCCGTACATAATTTTCCAGTGTCCGGTATATAGTCCAGCCGTTAGGGTGCCAAAAAATCTGTCCCGGGTTTTCATAGTCGATATGAAAAAGGTCAAGCTCGCGGGCAATACGCCTGTGATCCCGCTTTTCCGCCTCAGCAAGCATCGTAAGGTATGCCTTTAATTCTTTTGGATTTTCCCAAGCCGTACCGTAAATTCGGGTGAGCATTTCTTTGTTTTCGTCTCCCCTCCAGTACGCACCGGCAATACTCATCAATTTGAATGCCGCGCTGTTTATTTCGCGCGTATTTGCGACATGAGGACCCCTGCAAAGGTCAAACCATTTTACGGCACCGCCTGAATCTTTCTGCTCGTAGATATTGATCACCGCATCCGCAGGCAGGTCTTCTATCAGTTCAAGTTTAAATTTTTCACCGGCAAAGCGGCTTTTTGCATCGTCCCGGGTTACCTCAACACAGATAAAATCTTCTTTTGAGTCAATTATTTTTTTCATTTCGGCTTCGATAGCCGGAAGGTCTTCGTTCACTATTGGCTTAGGCAGCAGAAAATCATAATAAAAACCGTTATCTATTGCCGGGCCTATGGCAACCTTGGTTCCGGGGAAAAGTCTTGTAACCGCTTCTGCTAAAACATGGCTAACCGAATGACGAATAACCTGCAATCTTTCGGACATAAATACCTCTTTTATTTTTTTCTGGTTTTGATCTTGCGGGCGATCAATAAAAAATTATAACCGATATACGGAAATATGCGGAAGAAGCGCAGGGGTTTTTGAAAACAAAAAGCTATCCACTCCAGTCCGTGGTCAAAGATAACTCTGTTGGGGCGTTTTTTGCGTTTTGCAAAAACTTCAAACAGATCGCTGCACCATAACCTTATGCCGGGGTTTAGCCGGACATCGTTTTTCGCAAGCCACTTTTCCCTTCCTTGAACACCCCTGCCGACAAGAAGCAGGTTTGGAGAAGACTTGCGTATAACGGTAAGCACCGTATCCTCGTCTTGTTTTTTTATTAAGCCGGGATACCGTCCTATGATGCGCAGCTTTGGAAATGTTTGACGTATATTATTCTCTGTCTTGCTTAAAATACGTTTTCCGCCCAATAGATAAACGCAAAGTTCACGCCTTTCCAGTATTGTTAAAATCCTTACAACAAAATTGAAAGGCATATAACGGAAGGGGGTTTTGCCTGTAAGAAATTTTGCTCCGCGTACTATGCTTTTTGAAATTGGGATTACAAGCGCAGCGTTTAAAACAAAGTTGCGGTATTCGCCTGAATGTCTTGCCCTTAACAGATCCCAGACAGAAAGCAGTACGATATTGCTTGGGGTTGTTTTATTTAAAAGTTCTGAAAACAGCGGATCAAGATTTTCCTGGCTTACTATATCAACCGGTATGCCTAAAACTTCTATACGCTCGCGCAGCTCTTCCACAATGCTTTCTCCAAAATCAGGGTGCGGACAACGGCCGCCGCATACAAAGCCGAAGTTTCCGTACGCAAAATGGCACCGCCCAGTTTTATTGGTATAAATCCCATAGAAGCAAATTCTTTTACTTCGCCTGCTGAAAATCCGCCTTCCGGTCCTACGGCAAGAACGACTGCCGCAGCTTCCATATCAAGATACTCGTGAAACGTGTTTTTTTCAAGTGATGTTTCCTGTAATAAAAAGCCTGTTGTTTTTTTGTGTTTTATATTGATGCTGTTCCAATACCCCCGCATTAAGGAAAAATCTAAAGGCGGCTTGACGACGGTTTGAATTTGAGAGCCGCTCTGCTGCCGGGCTTCCTTTACTATCCTGTGCAGCCTTTCCATCCTGACACAGCCGTCTTTGGGGCGGGGAACAGAATGTTCCGAGTAAAACGGAACTATTTCGCTTAACTCTAATTCCGCCGCCTGACGTACAATGAGATCGAGTTTTGCGCCTTTTGGCATTGCTTGAAAAAGTATTATAGCGGGATGCTGCGGTTTTTCTTTTTCGTTTTTTTTCTGTGCCGGATTATCCTGATTTATTATTTCGCATAACAGCGAGTCTGTATTGATCTGCGTTATGCGAAGCCGGCATAATCCGCCTGAAGGCAGGGCTGCGTTTAAAATATCGTTTAACGCCGCACGCCGGACGTGAACAAGATAATGGAAATCCCTGCCTGTTATGCGCAATGAGCCGGAAACGTCGGGCTGGTCTGTTAAAATAAATTGTTTCATGATCTGCCAATGCGGGGGTAGCGTAGAAGCGTTTGCGCAGCAAACCTTCGGAGCGCAGGGGGGTGAACCCCCTTACCCCCTTGGAGCTTTTACCGGGTCTATGGCGTTTGTGTCCTGATAGACCATGAAAAAAAGCTGAGGTCTGCCCGAAACCGCGTCTATGCCGAGTTTTCCCAATTCCGTGCCCGAAGATGCGGTGCTTCCTACACTAACCGATATGCTTTCGAGTCCGCCGTAAACATAAAGGTAGTTGGCTGCGGTTTTTATGATTACGACTTTTCCGAAACCCCGGTAAGGCATTGCCGAAACGACTGTACCGCCTACTAGGTTTTTTACCTGTTCCGATTTTTCGCCTGTAAGGACAACGCCGTTTAATTTTCCCGTCATATAGGCGGCTTCCCTAACGGTGATAGGCCATGAGATATTCCAGTCAAAACCGCCTGAATTGTTAGCGGGACTTTTTTGCACGGTACCGGCTGACAGAGTTTTTGCGGGCGGCGGCGCTGCAGCATTTGTATTGTCGCCCGGGATTTTAAGAACATCGCCGGGTCTAAGGGTGTCGCTTTTAAGGTTGTTTGTACTGCGCAGGGTATTAAGCGATATTTTATATGAGCGCGCTATGCCTGTTAATGTTTCGCCTTTTTTAACGGTATGCTCGGTGAATGAGGGAGCGCTGAGATCAATCGGGGCTGCCGTTATGGGACCCGACGGAATTCTTAATACCTGACCCGCCTGTATTTTTCTTGGGTCTTCGACACCGTTTAAAAAGAGAATTTCCTCTGCCTTTATCCCATACTTACGCGCAAGCGAATAGACAGTATCCCCGCTTTGTACGGTGTGAAACATATCCTCGCCGAAAAGTGCAGTTGAAAGCAAAAGACAGGAAAACGCCAATATCCGCTTTTTTTTTGTAAAACCGATCATAGCCCGCATTGGTATATGATCGGCGTTTTGCGGCTAAATGTTTAGCGTTTACAAGATTTTAAAGTCCATGCGTTTATCGTGGCTTATTTCTTCGCAATTCACATTTTACAAATTGCAGCGCAAAACTGAAAACAATACGGGAACTGCCGCCGCCTTGCGGAGTAGGAAATGAAAAAAATTCTAAAATCTTGCACGCATATTTTTTGTGACCATTACCGGAAAATCCAAGATTTTAGAATTTTTTTCCTTATTTTATGGTTATTGGCGGCAATTCCTGTCCGCACTGCCAAAACCATACCACTATGCCAATAAATGTTGGAGCCGTGGAAAAAGCCGCGCCCTCCGAACACATACGATGTGCGTAACAAATGTGAGCTAAGGCTCCTACGATAAATGCCACAGTCGTCAGTGTGAGTGAGGGACGGATTTTTTCAACAGGCTTCCTGCGATTTTTTAGAAAATGTGGTATGGTTTTGCTTTTGTAAAACGCGAATTGCTGTCGGCGAGTGGACACACTAAAGCCCTTTTCGTTGTAACGTCTAAAAGTTATGGTTGATGGAATATCAAAAAGTTTTATAGGAAATTACACGAGTATAATTCATTTCGTGTACATGGAGTTATGCGCCATCGTTTATTTGTGCCTTGGAGTGCGGTTTAAAGAAAATATCCGGTTTTGATATTAACCCGTTAGCAATTCTAATTTCAAAAGTAAAATATACACCACTCTCTTTGGACAAACTTGAAGAAGAAAAGCAAATATTACGAAATAATATATTTGAATTTCTTAAAAATGAAAAGAAAATTCAGACACTCGAAAAACCTGTGATCACTAATATAGATTTTTGGTTTTCAAAAGAAACTATTTCTAATTTAAGTATTATTAAACATTTTATTAACCAAATCGAAAATATTGATACACGAAATTTCTTTTTACTTCCATTTTCAGAAACTGTACGTGATTGTTCGTATACAAGAAATAATGAATTTAAACTTTATCGAATGAAAGAAGAAGATGTTTTGAATTTCAATCCTGATGTTATTGGTGTTTATTTTAAATACCTTAATGATATTTACGCGTATTATAAAAACTTTTATTTACCCAAACTTAGTAAGAATGTAAAAGCGAATTTTCAAAATAACACTTTTCAAGCAAAAAATGAATATTACGATATTGTTCTGACAAGTCCACCTTATGGAGACAGCAGAACAACCGTTGCTTATGGTCAATTTTCAACATTATCTAATGAAAGGGCTTTAAGTAATAAATCCATGCCAAGCAGGAATTCACCCACAAATAAAACAGGGAAAACTGTTAATACTATGTTGTACGAATATATTGTCGTATGTGAGAATCTTGTTGCATAGTTATAGAAAAGAGGGTGTGTAAAATCAATGGCTATAGTGAAGCACGGTTTGCCGTCGGCATTTTCCGCTCATTGACGAAAATGGGGCTAAGCGTTTTGTAATCTTTCGGAAATTACGTGCTGCTTGACCTTATCTGCAATGTCTCAATATAATGATAACATGAAGGTACGATGATGATAGTTGATTGGTTTATTCGATTTGTAAAAGGCGCATTGATTGGAACCGGATTTATATTACCCGGTGTTTCCGGCGGGGCATTGGCCGCTGTGTTTGGGTTATACGAAAAAATAATCGCTTTCATCGCGCACATAACGCGGGATTTCATAAAGAATGTAGTGTTCTTTATACCGGTTGGCATTGGGGCGCTGGCTGGAATGTTTTTATTATCGCATCCATTAGCGTTTTTTCTGGAAAACTACGAAGTACAAGTGTTGTGGGGATTTATCGGCTGTATCATAGGCACATTGCCTGCGTTATGGAAAGAAGCGGGAAAAAAGGGACGCGAGAAAAAACACATATTAATAATGTTGTTTTCTTTTGTAATTGCTTTTGTCTTTTTGTTAAGCGCCGAATTATTTTTCGGCGCGGCGTTTCCGCAAAACATCGGAACATGGGCTATGGCAGGCGTCCTGATAGCGCTCGGCGTATTGGTGCCCGGCATGAGTCCGTCAAATTTTCTGGTGTACTTCGGTATGTACAAACCCATGGTTGAGGCGTTTAAGTTTTTTGATTTTTTCATACTAATACCGATTGCGGTAGGCGCAGCAGTATGCCTATTCTCATTATCAAAAGCGGTGGATGTCCTTTTCTTAAAAGCCTATAAAGGTCTATTCCATGTAATATTGGGCATAGTACTAGCGTCAACGGTAATGATTGTGCCGGGTACGCCTTGGTCGGAAGTTGCCTATAATTATTTAAACATTGGTACGCTTGTTTGTGCCGCTACGCTGATTGCCGGTATCGTGCTGGGTTACTGGATGTGTACACTTGAGGAAAAATACAAAAAATAAACTACCGCGCAGCGAATAAAAAGCAAATAGAGAAAAAATTGCGGCACAATTTTGTTGAATGTCTGCGGCGCCTTGTAACGGTTAACCAGTTTATGATAGTATTTTTTATGAAGGACAGAACAAATGATAACTGGTAGAAATTTGATTGAGCCGACGGATTTGACCGTCGATGAGCTGGAAGAGCTTTTTGCTCTAACAGCCCGAATCAAGGCTGACAAGGAGTTTTTACGGCAAAGCTGCCGCGGAAGGCTCCTCGCCAGCCTTTTTTTTGAGCCCAGCACAAGAACGCGGCTTTCGTTCGAGGCTGCAATGCTGCGTCTTGGCGGCAGCACGCTTGGTTTTGCGGAGCCGGGATCGTCGTCGGCATCGAAAGGTGAAAGTCTAGCCGATACCATAACTGTGGTGTCCGCGTATTCGGATATAATCGTTATGCGCAATCCAAAGGAAGGCGCAGCTTTGTTAGCCTCGCGTTATTCGTCGGTACCTGTGATAAACGCGGGCGATGGCGGACACCATCACCCTACGCAGACGCTTACAGACCTTGTTACCATAAAGCAGCTTCGCGGCGGTTTTGAAAATATTACGGTGGGTTTTTGCGGTGATCTAAAATTCGGACGCACCGTTCACTCTCTTGCGGAGGCACTCTCGCGTTATGCGAAAGTTAAAATGATTTTTATTTCACCGCAGGAATTGACGGTGCCGGAATATATAATCCGTGATATTCTTAAAAAATACAATATTGAATATTCAGAAACAGACCGCTTGGAAAAAGTTATAAACGATCTTGATGTTCTATATATGACCCGTATTCAGCGGGAACGTTTTTTAAACGAGGAAGAGTACCTTAGGCTTAAAGATTCATATATTTTAACGCCGGAAAAAATGAAAGCTGCAAAAGAAGATCTTATTGTCATGCATCCGCTTCCCCGTGTAAATGAAATTTCTGTGGAAGTTGACAAAGACCCCAGAGCCGCTTACTTTAAACAAGCCGAACTGGGTATGTATATCCGTATGGCGCTTATAGCGGCGGTACTGGGTGTTTGCTAAAAATAACGGGGGTTAATTTTGTTAAAAGAAAATACGTTAATTATAGATAAGATAAAAAACGGAATCGTTATTGATCATATAAAAGCCGGACAGGGCGTACGGGTTTTTGATTGGCTTTCTTTGGGAAAATCTACGCATACAATAGCATTTGTTGTAAATGCCGTATCACCACAAATGGAAAAAAAAGATATAATAAAAATTTATGATACTATAGATATAAACCTTGATGTACTTGGACTTATAGACCCTAATATAACCGTAAATGTGATCAAAGACGAAAAAATTATAAAAAAAATAACACTGCAGCTTCCCGAGAAAGTTGAAAATGTTCTTTACTGTAAAAATCCGCGGTGCATCACCGCAACAGAAAAATATATTCCGCATATATTTCACCTAACAGATAGAGCCAAAGAATTATACCGTTGTGAGTACTGTGATGAAACACACGGTGCGGAGAATTTCCGTTGAAACTGGTACTGCATGATTTTAAAATTGTCGATGCTGCCTTTGAAACAATAGGCAGCGTAATTGTTGATGATGAAAAAATCACAGATGTGATTAGCCGGGAAGATTTTCTGCGCGATGAAAGCCGTCTTGGACGGCATCTTAACAATGCCGGGCTTGTTGTAAACGGTAATGGAAAATTCATTTTAACATGCGGCTTTGTTGATATGCATGCTCACTTTAGAAGTCCGGGGTTTCCCAAAAAGGAAACCATAGAATCAGGCTGTCTTGCCGCAGCGGCAGGAGGCTGGACTACAGTAGTGTGTATGGCAAATACAAAACCCGTGATAGACAATGCGGAAGCCGCATTTAAAATAAAAAAAACTTCCGACTCTTTGGGTTTAATTGATCTTTATCCGGTGCTTTCGCTTACAAAAAAAATGCAGGGGAAACGGCTTGTTGATTTTTTAAATACACCGCCTAATACGCAGGCAGGCGTTTATCCGTATAGCCCGCTGCTTTTATCCGAAGACGGCAAAGATGTTGAAAATGAAGAATTGTTTTTGCAGGCTATGAAAAAAGCCGCTTATCTTGATATACCTGTATCGTGTCATTGTGATATACAAAACGAAGTATATGCGGTACGACGTGCCGTCCGGCTGGGCAAGAAGGCGGATTGCAAATTACACATAGCCCACATATCAACAAAAGCAGCGGCGGAAGTAGTCAGGCAAAATAAAAAACATTTTAGATTAACGGCGGAAGCAACGCCGCATCACATTGCGCTTAACGTAAAAGACGGACAAAAGTTAGGCATAGAAAATTTTGGAAAGGTAGCGCCGCCGCTGCGCAGCGAAAAGGATAGAATGGCAATTATCGAAGCATTGGCAGACTGCACTATAGATGCCATTGCCACCGATCACGCTCCTCACACACAGTCAGACAAAATGAAAGGCGACCCCGGATTTAGCGGACTTGAAACCGCTTTTTCAGTTTGTAACACAATCCTTGTAAAAGAAAATAATTTTTCGCTTAACAGGCTTTTGTCTTTATTAAATGCCGCTCCAGCGTCAATACTGGGATTAAACGACCGTGCGCATATAGCGGCAGGTTATAGGGCAGACCTTGTTGTACTGGACAGCGAAAAAAAATATGTTTGCAGGGCGGAAGATTTAAAATCACGAGGCAAAAATTCTCCGTTTGACAAAAAAGAGTTAACGGGTAAAGTTGTTATGACAATTAGAGGCGGAAATATTGTCTATTCTCTTTTTTAGATTAAGATGATATAAAATCATATAGAATGGTTTTTGAATAAACATTTTGATATTTTGGAGGAAAATATGATCGCGTTAGCAAGTGATCATGGAGGATTTGAATTAAAAGAGGCAATAAAAATATTTTTGGACGATATAAAAATTCCGTACAAAGATTTTGGTGTAAACAAACCGGACAGTGTTGACTATGCAATTATTGCGCTGCCTGCTGTAAAAGCGGTGGCTTCCGGCACTTGTGAGAAAGGCATTTTATTCTGCGGTACCGGCGTGGGAATGTCACTTGCGGCAAACAAAGTTAAAGGCATAAGGTGTATAAACTGCTCGGAGCCGTTTACCGCAAAACTTTCCCGTGAACATAACGACGCAAATGTTTTGGCGTTAGGCGGACGTGTGGTTGGAGTGGACTTGGCAAAGATGATAGTAAAAATCTGGCTGGAAACTCCATTTTCAGGCGATGAGCGTCATAAACGGCGTATAACGCAGGTAATGCAGATCGAAAACCCATAGAATGAATTTACCGTCCTGTTATGTTGAGTATGGCAAGTTGTGTCATTGCATCGCAGCGTTCGTTAAATTCGTTACCGGCGTGTCCCTTTACCCATTGCCAATCGATATTTATTCCGGCGGATAGTTTATCAAGCTCTAACCATAGGTCTTTATTTTTTACAGGTTTGTTTCCGGCGGATTTCCAGCCGTTGAGCTTCCACTTTTTTATCCACTCGCTCATACCTTTTTGCACGTATTGAGAGTCTGTAAACAACGTTATATCTTCTCTGGTTCTTTCGTTTTCATGTATGTAGTTTAAAGCGGAAACCACTGCGTATAACTCCATACGGTTGTTGGTTGTGGCATTCTCACCTCCGTAGTTTTCGGCGATAATTTTATTCCCGCCATTGTCCATAACAAAAGCCCATCCGCCCGGTCCGGGATTACCGGAACATCCGCCGTCCGTCCAAATTCTTATACCCATAGCAGATTGTATTAACTGATAAAAAAATATTCAATATTTCAACAATTTTACTTCGCATTGACTGCGTTTGTTATTTTATGTACATTGAGGGTATGGAAAAACTAAATTCGTTTGTTCATTTTGGGCGTTATCTTCTTTGTCTCATTTTGATTCTTTTTACGACTGCTTGTAAAAGTCAAACAGTTATGGTATCGGCTAGACTTTCACCTTTCGATGCCGACGACGATCCCGGCTCCTCGCCAGCCTTTTTTTTGAGCCCAGCACAAGAACGCGGCTTTCGTTCGAGGCTGCAATGCTGCGTCTTGGCGGCAGCACGCTTGGTTTTGCGGAGCCGGGATC
>BNVA01000051.1 GCA_025997755.1 Spirochaetia bacterium
ACTGATTTTGCAGATGTTGAGCATATAAAACCAAAAAAGAAATTTCCTACAGAAATGTTTAATTGGGACAATTTAGGATATGCATGTGTAAAATGCAATCGAGAATGTAAAAACGATACATATGACCCAAACTTAATAAATCCATACATTGATGATCCCAATAATTATATTATTGCCATTGGTGGAATATTTTCGGCAATAAAAGGAAATATCAGGGGACAAATGACTATAGATGTTATTCAACTTAATAGACCTGATTTATTATTAAAACGGGCAACCGTATTGACGGGTTTTCAGGACCTTATACTAAGGTTTCACAATTCTACAAATTTTGTGCAGAAAGAGGCGGTAAAAATACTTATTGAAGAAGGTATAAAGCCAGACAAGGAATATTCGGCATGTAAAAAATCGTTTTGGGAGGCATCAAAATGATAAAAATAGGATCAATATATGATAGATAAAAGTAATTTTAATCCCGATGTCCTCTCCTGTCTTGCCAATTTAAGCAACGATGAAGTATTTACCCCTCCCAAATTGGCTAATGACATACTTGATATATTACCTAAAGACCTATGGAACAAAGCTGACGCAAAATTTCTTGACCCCTTCTCAAAAACCGGCGTATTCCTGCGGGAAATAGCAAAGCGGTTATTGGTAGGTTTAGAAAAACAGATACCCGATCTGCATGATCGGATAAATCATATTTTCACACATCAATTATATGGCATAGCCATTACCGAATTGACCGCCCACCTAACCCGCCGTTCCGTTTATTGCTCGAAACACGCCATGAGTAAATATTCAGTTTGCGAAGTTTTTGACAATGATTCAGGGAATATTATTTTTGAAAGAACTGAACATACTTGGAAAGATGGAAGATGTACCTTTTGCGGTGCAAGTCAGGAAACATATGAGCGGGGTGATGAACTGGAAACCCATGCGTACCAATTTATTCATACCGATAAACCCGAGGAGCTTTTTAATATGAAATTTGATGTAATTGTTGGGAATCCGCCGTATCAGTTGAGTGATGGTGGTGCAGGGGCAAGTGCGATACCTATATATCAAAAATTTGTTGAACAGGCAAAGAAAATGAACCCTCGCTTTTTGTCTATGATTATCCCGGCACGATGGTTTGTAGGAGGTCGTGGGCTTGATGATTTCAGAAATGAAATGCTTCATGATAATCGTATCAGAGTTCTTCACGATTACCCAAACGCTTCTGATTGTTTCCCCGGTGTTGAAATAAAAGGAGGTATTTGTTTCTTCCTTTGGGAACGTGATAGCCGGGGGGATTGTCAAGTATATTCGCATATAAACGGAAATACAGAGATTGATAAGCGGAGTTTATTGGAAGATGGAATGGAAACATTTATCAGAAGTACAACAGCGATCTCAATTTTGAAAAAAACTAAAGCAAAACAAGAAAAGAGTTTTGCAGATATTCTAAACGCAGGACGTTACTTCGGTTTTCATACCAAGATAGATTGGTTTGATGATGATACTGGAACAATTCAGACTGCCGATGGTCAATCAAATTTCCCTATATCTGCTAAAAAAGGCAAGGGGAAAAATGTTAAGGTTTATATTGCACATGGAATATGTTGGATTTCAGCAAAGGATATTACTCGGAACAATCAGGATGTAGATAAATACAAGGTGATTATTCCACGTTCAGGGAATCCGGGTAGTACAATCATTGGAAAGCCAAAAATTAGTGAGCCTGGCTCATGTAGCTCTAACACATATATTGTTATTATCCCAAAAGATAATAGTCTTAATGTTGCTAAAAACATAATTTCATATCTTCAAACAAAATTTGTTAGATATTTAGTTTCATTGAGAACGACAACACAAGACATGGCTCCCAAAGCATACGGATTTGTCCCCATACAGAATTTCAACTCATCTTGGACAGATGAAAAACTCTATGAAAAATATGGGATAACAGAAGAAGAACAAATGCTTATTGAAACTATGATTAGTCCTATGGGATTGGAAGAGGAGGCTGATTATGGGAACATATAGTGAATTCTCTAAAGGCTCTGAATGGCGAAAATGGGATTTACATTTTCACACACCTGCCTCACATGACTATAAAGACAAGTCTATTACTGATACTTTAATTATTGAAAAACTCATTGAAAATGAGATAGGTGCAGTTGCTATTACAGATCATAATTTTATTGATTGTCAAAGAATAAAAAAACTTCAAATATTGGCAAACGGAAAAATTGTCATATTTCCGGGAATTGAATTCTGTTCTGAACTTGGAGGCAGTGAGTCGATTCATTTTATTGGTATCTTCCCTGAGCATTCTGACATAGAAAGTCTGTGGACTAAATTGCAAGGAAAATTGGCATTAACTCCGGCAGATATAACAAAAAGAGGTGGAGTCACAAACATTCAAAGCGATTTAATAGATACATGTGATATTATCCACGAATTAGGGGGGATAACAAGTATTCATGCCGGTACAAAAACCAATACTATTGAAAATATTAAAAACACTGTGTTGGCTAAAATGGAACAAAAAAGGCGTATACTATCAGAATGTATAGATATTCTTGAATTGGGAAAGGTTGACGATTCGGCGGGATATGAAGAAAAGGTATTTAAGAGCATAGGTTTTCGCCGTCCAATGATAATTTGTTCCGACAACCATGATAGCAACAGTTACTTGGTTAAACAGAATTGTTGGATTAAAGCCGAAAAAACCTTTGAAGGACTGAAACAAATCATCTACGAACCAGAAGGACGGGTGAAGATACAACTTGCTAATCCATCAAATAAGAAAGCATACAACATTATTGAAAAGGTAAAATTTATTGACGATTCATGGCTTGATGCTTTTTCTCCAAACGAAATCGGATTTAGTCCCGATTTGAATGCCATAATCGGTGGTAAGTCGTCTGGGAAATCTTTGCTATTACACTCAATCGCAAAGGCCGTTGGCAATGAAACGGATATTAAAAACTATGCAAGCGTGTTACAAAATGTTGATTTGGAGGTGTATTATGCAGATGACCCCAATCAAAAAAGAACATCAGAAGATCGCAGAATAATTGAATTCTTGCCGCAACTTTTTATTGAAAATATAGTTCGTAATAAATCTCTTAATGACGAAAAGTCAAATAGTAGTAATTTCTTTAATAAATTTATCGAAGATTTGATTCGTCAAAATCCTGATATACAAAGTTTATATGATGGACATAATAGCACGATAGAAGAATCGAAGAATAAACTCGATGGTAGTATCAAAAGATGGATAACTTTGGATAAGGAATTATTCGATGCAAAAAACTCATTGAAACCATTAGGTGACAAAGCTGCAATTGCAAAAGAGATTACAACATTAAACAAAAAGGTCGAACTCTTAACGAGTCAATCTGGTCTTACTGAAGATGAACAAGAACTGTATACAAACCTGACTGAATCAAATGCTGTAAAAGATGATTTGATAACTAATTTTTATGCACACAAAGCTGAAATAGAACGGTTGCGAGAATATGCTATAGGCGAAATGTCTTTTAATATTTTAAGCACAGTCAATTTTGAAACCGACGATGCTTTTACATCAACTTTGTTTGATTCATTAAAAACACACATAGAAAAATTAGTACAAAATGAAATACAAAATTCTATTACAATGTTTGAGAAAAAGCTGAAAAAGATAGAGCATATAATTTTGGTATTAAATAAGAAAATTTCAAACAATACAGAAAGACTCGCTCCCTTACTTGCAAAGAACAAAATTCAGACAGAAATAGAACAGTTGAAAATCTCCGTTAAAGTCGAACAAGAAAAACTTGTTGCCATCGAGAAAAAAGAAAAAGAAATACAGGAGATTTCACTAAAACGAGATGAAATAGAGTTTATCCCCTTTTATAGAGATGTATTTGATTCGTATGATGGCATTGTAAATTCCGTGAATGAAAAGATTGGTGAAAAGTGGATAGATAATACAGGGCTAACACTTACCGCATCAGTCGTATTCGATTCAAAAAAGTTCGTTGACGCACTATCTTCTGTAATAAACATACAATCATATCTTGAAAATCAAATGCGAGGTTGTGGATTTACAGAGTCAAATTATATTTATGATGAACAAAAACACATAGAAAACATAAAGAACATTTTAACATTGTGCATACAAGATGAAAGTCGATTTGGCAACTTTAAGAAAAGTGGTAATACCGAATCACTTTTACGTTCTTTGTTTGCAAATTGCTGGTGTATAGATTTTGATATAAAGAAAGGAAATGACAGTTTACAAAATATGTCGGAAGGCAAAAAAGGAATTGTTATATTGCAATTATATTTGAGTTTAAGTAAGTCGGATTGCCCAATACTGATAGACCAACCCGAAGATAATCTTGATAATAGGACTGTTTACATCGAACTGAATGAGTATATCAAGCAATGTAAACAAAGGCGTCAAATAATAATGGTGTCACACAATGCTAATCTTGTTGTAAATACTGATGCTGAAAATGTTATCGTTGCAAATCAAGCAGGAGAAGACGGGAAAGAAAATAAAGGGTTCAAATTTGAATATGTAAATGGTGCTTTAGAAAACACCTTTACAAATAGCTGTGAAAAGGGAATATTATATCAAAAAGGCATTCGTGAACATGTGTGTGAGATTTTGGAAGGTGGAACCGATGCCTTTAAGAAAAGGGAAGAAAAATATAATCTTAAACGAGAAGATAAGATGCGAGGGTAAGAAAGCATGAGAACGGATAAAGTTAATGACTAATATTTCCAAGGGCAATGCTCTTTTTACAAAAATCTCTCGAATCATCGAAGCGAGTAGAGAAAAGGTCTATTCCGCCTTTAATACAGAAATAACCCTCATGTATTGGCATATTGGCGAAGCTATCAAAATTGATATTTTAGAGAATCAGAAAGCGGAATATGGAAAAGCGGTTGTTAAGGAATTAAGCAAATCCCTTACTTTGGAATATGGCCGGGGCTACAGTATCAGGAACCTCTTTAATATGTTGAAATTCTATGAGGTTTTCAACGATCAGGAGATTTTGCACACGGTGTGTGCAAAATTAAGTTGGTCCCACCTACGCCAAATAATGTATATTGAGGAAGGCACCAAAAGAGATTTTTACCTAACCATGACCATAAATGAACATTGGAGCGTCCGTACTATGAATGAACGGATAAACTCAATGCTCTTTGAACGTACCCTAATATCTAAAAAACCAGAAACAACCATAGCCAATGATTTGAAGGCCCTCCGGGATAAAAAAGAGATGTCTCCCAGCCTTTTCTTTCGAGACCCCTATCTTTTGGACTTTCTTAATCTTGCCGACACCTACAGCGAGAAAGACCTTGAAAACGCCATCCTTCACGAACTTGAACGGTTCATCCTTGAAATGGGCCGTGATTTCGCCTTTGTCGGCAGACAGGTACGAATCACTATAAATGATAAGGATTATTATATTGACCTACTCTTTTATCACCGGAAGTTGCATCGCTTGGTGGTTGTGGAACTTAAATTAGGCGAATTTATACCCGAATATAAGGGTCAGGTTGAACTCTATCTAAATTGGCTTGAAAAGAATGAACAGAACCCCTATGAGGAACGGCCTATTGCTATAATTCTTTGCGCCAAAAAAGATGATGAAATTGTGGAACTGCTTGAATTGGATAAAAGCGGTATTCATGTAGGCCAGTATTATACGGAATTACCGCCTAAAGAGGTGTGGCAGGATAAATTGCGGAAAGCAATCACCAATGCCAAACAGATGATTGAACAGAGGGATACAAATGAATAAAGAATATTTCCCCCAACGCCCAAAATTAACCCCCTCCATATATGCCTATGAAGAACCCGGTAATCCTGAATTAAGCGGATTCTTAAAAATTGGTTTTACTAATGGTGATGTTAAAAAGCGAGTAGCCCAACAATATCCCACTGCCCGTCCCGGTAGACCTCCCTACAGGATAGTTCTTGAAAAATCTGCCATGAAGAATGACGGCTCTCATTTTATGGATTACGATATTCATAGTATATTACGGAAACGAGGATTTCTCAATCCGAAAACTGCCACCGGCAGTTCAAAAACCGAATGGTTCAAATGTACCGTAGATGATGTAAAAGCCGTTATTTTAGCAATTAGGAACGATGAGGATTATGAGGCGAACAGAACATGGGAATTCAAAATGCGTCCAGAACAGAGGGCTGCTGTAGAAAAGACCGCAGCCTATTTAACCTCATTCAAAAAGGATAACCCTAAAAAGACCCCTCACTTTCTCTGGAATGCAAAAATGCGTTTCGGTAAAACTTTTGCAGCTTATCAGCTTGCCCTAAAAATGGGCTGGAAAAAAGTATTGGTGCTAACCTTCAAGCCCACCGTACAAAGTGCATGGGAAGAAGATATTAAATGCCACATTGATTTTGAAGGCTGGCAGATTATTTCTCGTAAAGGCTTGACCTATG
The DNA here is from genome assembly GCA_025997755.1 of Spirochaetia bacterium. Next base: position 6,458 of record BNVA01000051.1, read on the forward strand.
AGCAATGCGATAAAAAGAAACCTATTGTCTGTTTTGGTTCATTTCAGGATTATTTAGGAAAGAATTCATTGGGTGGAATCAAAAATAAAAATGAATGGGTACACGCTACTAATTGGGATTGCGTGATTCTCGATGAATACCATTATGGGGCATGGCGAGAAAACGCAAAGGAACTCTTTGAATCCGAAGACGAGAAGGAAAAGAAATTCGCCGAAGGTGAAGGGATGGACTATTTTGACGAAGCCCAAATGCCTATCACAACTAACGCCTATCTCTATCTTTCCGGTACACCCTTTAGGGCTTTAGCGTCAGGCGAGTTCATAGAAGAACAAATCTTTAACTGGACTTATTCCGATGAACAACAAGCAAAAGAAAGTTGGAAAGAGCCCCCTGCAAACCCTTACGCAGCCCTTCCTCGAATGGTTATGCTTACCTATAAGTTGCCTGATTCAATTCGGGAAATAGCCCAGAAAGGGGAATTTGACGAATTTGACCTTAACAGTTTCTTTTTGGCGGATGGAATCGGCAATGATGCTCGTTTCAAATATGAAGAATATGTTCAGAAATGGCTTGACCTCATTCGTGGGGCGTTTCAGCCGGCCACCGTTGACAGTCTCAAATTGGGAGCCGAAAAACCGCCATTGCCTTTTACCGATATACGTTTATTAAATACCCTCACTCATACTTTCTGGTTTTTACCATCCGTTGCTGCCTGTGATGCCATGAATAATCTCTTGAAAAAAAAGAATAATACCTTTTACCAAGACTATAGAATTATTGTTGCTGCTGGCAGTAAAGCCGGAATAGGGATAGATGCCTTATATCCAGTCAGGGAAGCCATGACGGACAATCCCTTAAAAACAAAAACTATAACCCTTTCCTGTGGGAAACTTACCACCGGAGTATCTATAAAACCGTGGACAGGTATCTTTATGCTTCGCAATGTCACCAGCCCGGAAACCTATTTTCAATCAGCCTTTCGGGTACAAACCCCTTGGACTATCAAGAACCCCGATGATAAATCCCCGAATAAAGAAGAAGTGATTAAAAACGAATGTTATATTTTTGATTTTGCCCCTGACAGAGCCTTGCGTCAAATAGTTGATTATAGTTGTGAACTAAATGTAACCGACACTAACCCGGAAAAAAAGGTAGGAGAGTTTATTCATTTCCTTCCAATCCTTTCTTATGATGGTTCCTATATGGAGGAAATAAACGCAGCAAAGGTTTTGGAAATGGCTATGACTGGAACCAATGCAACCCTTCTGGCTAAACGATGGGAAAGTGCCCTTTTGGTCAATGTTGATAATGAAACTCTTGCCCGCTTAATGAAGAACGAGCAAGCCATGAAAGCACTTATGGCAATAGAAGGATTTAGGAACTTGAATCAGGACATAGAAACAATCATCAATAAATCCGGTATTGTCAAAAAGGCCAAACAGGAAGCCAATGATAAAGAATTTTCCGCCAAGGACAAAAAGGAATTAACCGAAGCCGAAAAGGAATATAAAAGTCTCCGCAAACAAATACAGGATAAACTCATCAAGTTTGCTACTCGTATCCCGGTGTTTATGTATTTAACCGACTATCGTGAAATGACCCTCACCGATGTGATTACCAAACTGGAACCAGAACTTTTCAAAAAAGTAACCGGATTAAATGTTAAAGACTTTGATTTATTGGTAAGCCTTGGGGTCTTTAATTCCTCCCACATGAACGGAGCGGTCTACAATTTCAAGCGTTACGAAGATTCAAGCCTTGTTTATACCGGCATTGATAAACACGAAGGGGAAAAAGTTGGTGGATGGGATACGGTAATAAGCCAAAAAGAATACCGGGCAACTTTTGTAAATAAATCGGTATAATTCATTAAGGACGAATTAGACATTCTCTTTTGTATGTCCTAAACTAATTAAAGAATGAACGATAAACGAATTAAAAATTACTTCCGGCTTTTATCTTGCTGGTATGTCTCCACCAATCTAAAACCCCACAGCCAAAACTCTGATGGACTTCGATTCATGGACGCCAAATATCTTGCGGGACAGCTTCACTTTAAGCCGAGGATGATTTACAAATTAACACAACAATTACTTGACAATAAAGAAGATTATTATTCCTATCGACAGCATGAGTTAATTTCTGATGATGGAGAGTTTGGACTATGAAGCATAGACGAAAATACATCTGGGCTTATCTTGATGGTCAGAAACTGGTAGAGGTCATTCAGGCTGCCCTTGATAATCATAAATCCGTAGATGAAATGAAGGCTATCCTTATCAAAGAAAATCCCGGCCATGAGGTTATTTTCAAGGTTGTATCAAAGTCTCACTAAAAGTCAGCAGACTTATTTTTGTCTGCTGACTTTTATCATACAGTTCTATTTTTCCAGCCTCTTTTATTTTTCATTTCCCTTTTTCGCCAAAAATTGCGGCTTTTACTACATCTGTTTCTTCTACTTCTTCTGGTCATGCTTTTTCTCCTTTTGTAATTTTCTGTATAAAGTTTTTTGTGAAATATCAAGTTTTTCACAAGCCTCTCGTCTATTCCTGTATTCTATTCCCTTTACCTGTATTGGTAAGGACGGGCGGTATGCCGGGCGGCTCCTTCTCTCTGTCGTGTCCGGTAAGTGGGTGCGGGTGCTATGGCCCACGGCACCCCGCACCAGAGACTTATCGGTCATCCCCACACTACTACTACCGGCGAGAGGGCAGTGTTTTTTTGTATTCTTTCTACCAGTTGAAAAGTATTCATAGGGGCTATATGCACCCCATTTTTCGATAAACAATTTTCTTTCGTCAAGATATTCATCCCTCACCATAATTGCAGCATTATCTATGGACGACTTAATTACATCCACATCAGCGTCAGAATAAAAGCAGTCAAAGGCATTGCAAACTTTGTAATCCTCGCCATTCAGTAATTGTTTAGTAATTTCTTCCAGCCTACCGCACCACCACCAAATAGATTGCTTCCAGTCGGCTACCACATTATTGTCCCATTCGGCGGGCGTATTAGAGCAAAATAACTGATTTTGCATAAGAACCCAGCCCTTTATGAACTGTTCCTCGTCAAGTGAAAAGTCAAATGTCCTACTTCCCCTTCCCTCAACCGCACTATTGAAGTTGGCCTTTGCTTTTGCCAAAGAAGGTTCAAACAGCCATCTGAATGTGCAAGTTTTGTCATCATCGTTTTCTTTTTGAACGCCTATCTTTCTCATTATGTCTTTCCGCAAGTGTATCTTTGGATCGGTGCCGAGCCATTTACCTTGAAAGAGCAAATAATACACTGATGGGACTTCTGCCCTAATGTCAAACTGGCTATATTCCCAGCCGCCAAGCTGTTCCGCCAACTTGTAATTCCTGTCATTCCCCTTTTTAGTTAAGGCAGTATCTGTTGTGGTCCTGCCCCCGAATGTTGCGGTGACATAGGGTTTAAGAGTTTTCTTATCAAGATGGGTTTCTACTTCCCAATGAAAGGATTCTCCCCTCATCATTTGTTCGAGGTCCAAAAGCACACTCATTTCCTGGAAGTCGGCTGTCCTTATTGTTCCGCCGTGAAAGTCAATAATTCGCTGTATTCTGGTTTTGTTTTCCGGGTAAATAACATAGGGTTCTATGTTAGTCGGATTCCGTTTGTAGTTCATATTGTAGCCTTGGCCGGATATTCTGCCGCCGCAGAGAACAGGTTAAGTTTTCCAACTCGGTAGGCCGGTGATTTTCCGTCAAACCTGTTCTGTATAATTAGTCATGGCTTTGAACTCAATCCAACTCATATTCATCTGATGATAAATCTTCACCTAAAATTATCTCTTTCTTTCCTTTGTTATATTCCCTTTCAAGCAGCTCAACTTCGTTTTCTGTCAATTTCACTATGGTAAGTTCTTTATACATTTCGGGGTTTTCAGCCTCTAATACTTTGTCATTGATATAGAAATTGGATATTTTTCTTTTCCATTCTACATATTGCGATATACAACCTTCAAGATTTTTACTTTCATATTCATCCGGCTTGCTTGGAACTTTTTTAATGTAATAGTCTAATAGACTTGTTCAATAACCCCTGAAATTATATAATATCAGTATGGGACAGGGAAAGAGAAAACCAGACGCCAAGAGCGTTCTATTCAAACGGCTGTATGGGGTAACACCAGAAACATTTGAGCGGATGAAAGTCATACTTCAAAAAGAGTTCGACAAGTTGTACCGGCAAGGAGGCAAGCCTCCGAACCTGACGGTACAGGACAAGCTGTTTATAACCTTAAAATACCTGCGGGAATACCGGACGATGGAGAGTATTGGTGCAGAGTATGGGGTATGCAAAGGCACGGTTTCCATGGCTGTCAAATGGGTGGAGGATACGTTAAAGAAAGCTCCTGATTTTAAACTGCCTGGAAAGAAAATACTGAAAGAGGAGTCATGCTCTATACAATATGTGGTGGTAGATGTGACCGAAAGTCCCGTCCAACGGCCTAAAAAAAACAAAAAAAGTGGTATTCCGGCAAGAAAAAGCGCCATACGATAAAGACGCAGGTGATAATAAA
>BNVA01000052.1 GCA_025997755.1 Spirochaetia bacterium
GAATAGGAAAGCCGGGATAAGCGGTACCAGGCTTGTCCCTTTTACAAGGTCGGCAACGAAAATACCTGTTGCAAGCATCTCTTTGCAGACACCTGAAATTGTCCACGCCAGTGTGAGTATAACAATGGCAGGAACCATTGCCTTGATACCGTCAACAATGGCGGAAAAAAAGTCTTTGAACGAAATGAGTTTCCTAGGTACAAAGAGAAAGAAACAGGTTAGGATAGTTAATAAACCGCCGAGTGAAAGAGCCATACCGGCGTCGGTATCGCCAAAGGCTTCGCGGATAGATTTTACGGAGCCGTCTTCAAGCGGTGTCCATTTGCCGCCGTAAAACAGCATGGCTGTAACACAAAAAATTATAAGCGCTACAACGGGTACAATAAGGTCGGTAACCTTTCCCCTTTCCGAGGCTTCCAGTTTGGTTATGTCGTCATTTGCTACGATTTCATCGTCAACCAGCATATCCTTAGTTGCGGCAATCGCTTCCACCCTTGCCATGGGCCCAAAGTCTCCTTTTTTACGCAACGCTATCACAAACACCATGAAAATTGTTAAAAGCGCGTAAAGGTTAATCGGAATTGCGCTGATAAAGGCTTCCATGCCGGGCATTCCGTTTACAAACGGCGCGTAGGAAACTACTGCCGCAGCCCATGACGAGATTGGCGCGATAACGCAGACCGGCGCGGCGGTTGAGTCTATGATGTAGGCAAGTTTTTCTCTGGAAACCTTAAAACGGTCTGTTACCGGTTTCATAACTGTTCCTACCACAAGACAGTTAAAGTAGTCGTCTATGAAGATTAAAATTCCAAGAAGGGCTGTAACGAATGTAGAGCTTCGTTTTGTTTTGAGCCTTTTCGCAGCCCAAATGCCGTAAGCTCTGGCACCCCCTGCCCGCGCTATTAAAGCGACAACCGAACCCAGCAGCGACAAAAAGACGATCATAGATGCGTTTTCGCCGACTTTTGCTACAAGCAAATCCGCCGTTGTGTGGAAAACTCCGATAAAAGGCAGTCCTGCGCCTGCAATGTATATGCAAACGCCGGAAACGATCCCCAGTATGAGGCTGAAAATAACCTCTTTGGTGATCAATGCAAGTACGATGGCTATTAGCGGTGGTACCACAGACCAAAAGCCTATACTTATTGTTTCAAATTCCATTCAAATCTCCTCCTTGTATGAATTAAATCCTATTCTAACAAGTTTATATTTATAGAAACAAGCAGTTATGGCGGTGGTTTATAATACGGGAATGTCTTGTACAAAGAAACCTTTGCCGGGAACAATTTCCGCATCTACGGAAAATACGTGTTTTAGAAAAGGCGCGTTAAATACTTCCTGCGGCACACCGTCGGCGGCAAGTTCGCCGTCTTTAAGGGCTATTACACGGTCTGTAAAGCTGTATACGGAGTGCAGGTCGTGGTGGATTGCGATTATGGAAATGCCGTCCCGTCTTGCGTATAACGACAAGAGTTTCATCATCCCGATCCGTGCGGCTATATCCAGGGCGCTCATTGCTTCGTCCAAGAGCAGCAGCCGTGGTTCCGAAGCGGCGGAATCGCCCAGTATTTGAAGCAGGGAGCGCGTTAGAATTACTTTTTGCGCCTCGCCGCCCGAAAGTTCCTGAACATTCTTTGAGGCGAATTCCCAGACGCCGGTTTCCTTCATCAAGGATTCCGCCAAAGAAAGGTCTGCATCGTCAACGCGATCCAAACGGGCTTTGTGCGGGTAACGCGCCATCAAAATCAATTCAAGGGATGTGTAAGGAAAGTCAATTTTAACGGATTGAGGGACAAAACTTACTTGTTTTGCCCTGTTTTGATCGGAAAATGAACGAATATCAATGCCGTTTAATAGAATTTTGCCCGAATCCTGCTTTAAAAATGTGCAGATTATGTTAAACAGTGTAGTTTTTCCGCTGCCGTTAGGGCCGATTAGGGCAATATGCTCGCCGCGCTCGATAGAAAATGAAATATTTTTTAATGTTTGCCGGTTTTTTTTTGTATTTGGATTTTTATAGGAAAAACCCACCCCGTCAACCGATAGAACCGATGCCAATTCTACGCCTTATACCCCTGTTTTACGGCTTTTGACAGATGTTGTTTTAAAAATACGTTTTCTTTTTTTAACTTTGTTATTTCAATTTGTTGAGTTTTAACGGTTTCCACAAGATCGCCTTCGGTAAGCATACCGGAGTGAAGCAACTCCTGAACGTACTCTTTTTTGCTTTCAAAATCTACTTCCGCCTCCATTATTGCCTCTTGGAAGCTCTCGTCGATATTGCGCTCCTCGGTAAAGTCGTAGTTTTCACTTTCCGGCGACTGCAAAATTTTATCGGCAATGCGGTAAATTGCCTGAGACAAAACTGCCTGCGGTTTGTAAAGCACTATTGGCAGTCTGGAGGAAAGGCTTATATCCTGAATGTTGTCGCGGTACATCACCCCAAGATGTTCAAGTTGTATGCCCAAATAATTTTCGCAGGAACGGCGTATCTTCATTGCGACATCGGCATCTTTAGGATCGTCTAACATATTTATTATCAAGCGCGGGTGAAAATGATCCAGCGATGTTTTAAATTTGTTATACGATGCGGTATCGACCTTTTCTATTTCTTCCAGCATCTTGGGAAGGTAGAGCATCTTTAAACCGGAGCCGTCTTTGCGCAGCTTTTCCAGATAATCGAATGCGCCGCTTCCTTTTTTAAATGAACTATACATAAGGCGGAATACAGTGTTTTTTAAAAAAACATAAGCGTTAAGCGTCGCGGTAACCGCAGGAGAACTTACGATGATCCCCTGACCGGACATCAAAAAAAATTCAAGAATGGATTGATGTGTTCCCGCTCCCAGATCGAGTATCAAAATATCGGTATCCAAAGCAAGCAGCCGCCGGATTAGAGCATTGCGCTGCCCTGTCTTCAAGTTGGCGGTTCCCGGTATCTCGGCATCTCCCGGAATGAAAGAAAGATTTTTAATATCGGTTTGGGCAACCAGCGTTGAAAAATCAATTTTTGGGTTATTTAGAAAAGTTCCGATACTTGCTCCGGGCTTCTGGTGTCCTATGATAAGATGTAGGTTCGATGCGCCAAGGTCTAAATCGGCTAAAATAACACGCTTTTCCGCCTGAGCGAAAGCCACCGCCAAATTCGCGGCAATAAGCGACTTTCCAACTCCGCCTTTGCCGCTCGCAATAGGAATAACCCTCATTCCCTCTCCCTATGATGCAAGCGCTTCTTCGGAAAGCGATTCTTCTTGCAGATCACGCAGAGTTTTTGTATTGCGTATCAGTTGATAGTATTGACCGTCGCGTATAATTTTAACTGCCTCTTGAAGCTGAACATCGTATTCAAGATCGTAAACCGGAGCTATAACCGTGCGGTTTTGCTCATCACGTATAAGACGGGAGAGCAGTGAAAAATCCAATTTGTACTCCGCTTGAAGCTGACGGGCATAGCTGTCTACAACTCCGGGGGCTGCCTTCGGGTGTGTTTCTACAAAGGTCTGTATCTTCTTTGCCTTGAGCAGCTCGCTTAAAGATTCGGCATCCTCATTTGAGTACTTTGGAAAAAGTACTTCCTTGTCCGGCGGAATGCCTATCTTGTCGATATTAACATCGCTGGGCGTATAGTAGCGGGCTGTAGTTATCTTAAAACCGGACTTTTCAAGCGGATAGACCTGTTGAACCGAGCCTTTGCCGAATGATTTCTCTCCTATCAGGTAGCCGCGTCCCCTGTCCTTCAACGCTCCCGCGACAATCTCCGATGCCGATGCCGATCCATGGTTTATTAGGACGACAATCGGGATCTTATCGGAAACAATCGGGCTTTTTCCCGCGTTGTACACGCTGTTTTGCCCCGGAATACGCGATTTTACTGAAACAACAACCCCTCCGTTTAAGAAAAGATTGCAGACATTAACCGCAGAAGTCAAAAGCCCGCCGTAATTGTTTCTTAAATCAATGATCAGCGACTTGTAACCCTGTTTATTTAGAGATTCTAAGGCTTCTTTTGTCCGCGCCGCAGTCATATTGCTAAAACTTATCAATTTGACATACCCAATATCCCCGATGATTGCGCTTTTTACTGTAGGAACTTCTATAACCTCACGAATAAGGCTCACCGGAAATTCTAACGATTTACCGCGCCTAACCATAATATCAACTTTTTCTCCCGCAGGCCCTTTAAGACGCGCTAATACCTCGTCCATACTAAGCACATCTGTGCTTTCTTCGCCAATCTTGATTATAAGATCGCCGGGTTTTAAACCTGCCCGCCAGCCGGGTGTATCCTCAATAGGAGCGGCTACCTCGACAAAAGCGGCTTTTCCGTCATCACCTTTTACGGTGGATTTTGATATGTAAAGCCCCACGCCGCCGTAGTTACCCTGTATCACATTTTGATTTAGCTCCGACATATCTTTTTCTTTTAAAAATGTAGAATACGGATCGCCTAAAGCCTCAAACATACCGTTCATTGCGCCTTCGTAAAGGGTTTGAGGCTCAACCTCCTCCACATAATGCTTTTGAATAAAATCAAAAACATACTGCATTACGGATTTGTAACGCGCCTGTCCTTGCTCTTTCGGCGCAAGCTGCGACTGGGCATGGAGCTGCGGCGCTTGAGCCGTAACAATAAAAGCGCAAAACACTATTGTAAGAGCAAGCCACAAAGTGGGCTGCGGAATCTTAGGCAGACGGAATTTTCCGCCGGAAGTTTTTAAAGGGGAATTCATACCTTGATTATCGGCATAGGTCAAACAATAGTCAAGTTTACGCCTGAAAGTTACTTTTTTAAATGAGGTATCACGACCTTCTGCGTATTGCGCATTAACGGTAATTCTCATTTTACCTTGTGCTATTTCAAGAACGGGTTTATAGTTAGGACTACATTATCATAAAGTGAGGAAATAATATGAAAAAAATAATTTCTCTTGGATTTGTGCTTTTTGCGCTTTTTGGGGTGTGTGTCGGCGGCTTTTGTCAGGATTTTGACGGCAGGATAGAAATATACGGCGGTTTCCAATTTGGAGACACTACTTTTAAATACGACTGGCCTGGTAACACTGCCAACGCTGAAACTAAACTTCATACCGATGCCGGAGTTTTTGGACTTGCCGGGGTATTTTTCTTCGGCAGGGTAGGTTTTGCGGAATATGCCAACCTTATGTTTCCGGCAAGGCAGGAGTACAAGGCTACTTTATCAGGACAAGAAAGGAAAATGGAATTATTAAATAATGATTATGCTATGTTCGGCTTTGACAATACCCTTGCGTTCATGGTCAAAGTGGTAGACGGGGAATTTTTTAAGCTGCCCGTGGGTGTAGGAATACACTTTAGCGTGTTTTCCACTAATTATTCCGAATCCATCTCAGTTCCTGGTATTACCACAAAATATGAAATGAGTATTATCGAAACCACTTTCGGACTTGGCGCGGTCGCGGGGTTTGAATTACATGTAGCGCAGCATTTTTATTTTTTTGGACGCGCACAGTTTGCTTATGATTTTGTAGGCTCATCTAATATTGAAATTACGGTAACAGAAAACGGCATCAGCAGTAAAGAATCAAAAAAGAAAGACGGCTCTATTAGCTCATTTTCCATAACCCCATTTTTCGGTTTTGGCATAAATTTCTAGGGACGTAATGCTAGGGATAGACATTCAGCAGTCAATTTGATACAATTTTTGATGGATTTTGTAAATCCTAATTAAAGGAGAGCGCTATGCAGTTGACTGACATCAGGGTTAGAAAATCAAGCGGCGAGGGCAAGTTAAAGGCGTATGTTACAATAACTTTTGATGATTGCTTTGTTGTACACAATGTAAAGATCATTGAAGGCAAGGACGGGCTTTTTATTGCCATGCCGAGCCATAAAAACCGTACGGGCGAGTACAAGGATGTTGCTCATCCGATAAACGGTGATTTTCGGACTGAGATGCAAAAAAAGATTCTTGAAGCTTTCAAGTCGGAAATTGTTCAAAACGAACAAGGTGTTGATCAAGACTAATTTTGTTGCCACAGCGGTTTTTTTAAACCGTTATTGGGCCGTAGGCAAGTGGTAAGCCACCGGGTTTTGGCTCCGGCATGCACAGGTTCGAATCCTGTCGGCCCAGTTTTTATTTTTATTATAGGAGTTTAAATGAGTAATATAGTTTTTACAGCAAAAAACAGGAACGATTTTGGTTCCGCAAAGGTAAACCGTCTGCGCCGTTCCGGGCGTATTCCCGGAGTGATCTACGGACACGGACAGACCATTCCAATTGATCTGGATGCCAAAGAATTTTCCATGAACATTAGAAAAATCTCTGAAAGTACCATCGTTAAGGTTGATGTTGAAGGAAATGCACATGACGCTTTCGTAAAAGAAACGCAGCGCACGATCCGCGACGGGAAAATTTTACATGTCGATTTTTATGAGATTGAGATGGGCAAAATCCTCCGCACTCACGTTTCGGTACATACATTCGGTAACCCCGTGGGTGTCCGCGACGGCGGCATTTTGGAAACTCCGCTTCACGAGATTGAAGTGGAATGTCTGCCTAAAGACCTGCCGGAGCAGATCAAGGTTGATATTTCAAATCTTGCGGTGAATCAGTCCATTCACGTACGCGACTTAGAGCTGGGCGATGGTGTCAAGCTAATATCGGCAGAAGATCAGGTTATTGCGCTGGTTAAATTTGCCAAAGCCGAAGCCGTGCCTGCCGCTGCCGAAGCAGCCGCAGATGCCGCCGCACCGGAAGCCGCCGCAGGCGACAAGGCTGCGGATGCGAAAGCCGCCGATTCAAAGGCTGCCGAAAAGAAATAAGCGTTTAATTGCCGGAAAGCCGCCGCAGAAAGTTTTGAGTCCTCTCTGCCTTGGGATTGTCGATAACATCGGCGGCGGTGCCCTCCTCAATGAAGTTGCCGTCGTCCATAAAAAGGACACGGTCGGCGACCTCGCGGGCAAAAGCCATTTCATGCGTTACAATAACCATAGTCATCTTTTCCGCCGCAAGCTGTCTTATTACCTTTAAGATTTCTGCGGTAAGCTCCGGGTCTAAGGCGCTTGTAGGCTCATCAAAAAAAAGAACCATAGGGTCAAGGGCAAGCGCCCTCGCTATCGAAACACGCTGTTGCTGTCCGCCGGAAAGATGGCAGGGATAGACTTGGGCTTTTTCGCTCAAACCCATTTTGGTCAAAAGCTCGGCGGCGCGTTTTTCCGCCGCATTTTTACTTCTGCCAAGTACATGAATTTGCGCCTCCGTAATGTTCCGCAGCACGGAAAAATGCGGAAACAGGTTAAAATTTTGAAAAACAAGCCCGACTTTTAGGCAGACCTGACGCAAAACCGCCAATTCCGCGTAAACACCGTCTTTTACCATATCGTGTCCGTCCAGCGTTATTGAGCCTGAGTCAACGGTTTCCAAATGGGTGATACACCGCAGCAACGTCGATTTGCCTGAGCCTGACGGGCCTATTATTGCCGCAACCTCGCCCTTGTTTACAGAAAAAGAAATATCCTTTAAAACGGTAAGCTCGCCGAAACTTTTTCTTAAACCCGAAACTTTTATTATCTCCATAGTTGTATATCTCCACACTTTTTCCGATTGTATCATTAAACGAGCCGTGCCGTAACTAATAACTTTACAAATGTCTAGTATTTTATTTTATTTTTTTACAAAAGACAAAATAAATCTTGTAAAGCTATTGCTTTGAGTAATTCGTTACCCCATAATCGAATTGTGGGAATAAGTGGAGAATAGTGGAGAAACTTAATGTTAAACGGCGGAGCAAATAACACTTTAGACGACAAAGGCAGAGTTACCTTTCCCGCCGCTTTAAAAAAGAGTTTTTCCGGGGATGTCCTTATTCTTACGCGGGGAATTGAAGGTTGTTTGTGGGCATACAGTCCTGAACAATGGAAAATATTTTCCGAGTATTGGGAGAGAAAATCACCAATGTTAAAGGATGTCCGGCGTATGCAGAGGCATTTTTTAGGCTGGGCGCAGGAAGTAGAAATTGATAAATCCGGTCGTTTGGCTATACCGCAGAGTCTTCGCGAGTATGCCAAACTTACACGGAACTGCACGATTATGGGAACGGGACAGAGGATAGAGATTTGGGATTCAGCTTCTTACGAAGCCTACGACGAGGGAGAGGATGATAACGCGCTTGCCGCGATGGCTGAACAGTTCGGATTAGATTCTGAATAATGAGCGGGATTGTTCATACTCCGGTATTACTTGAGGAGACGTTGGAGTTATTAGGGGATAAGAGCTTCAACATAAGCGATGAGAATTTAAAGTACGGGTTGATGATAGATTGTACTTTAGGGGAGGGGGGGCACAGCGAGGCATTTTTAACGCGGTTTTCCGGTTTAAAGGTTATCGGGTTAGACGCAGATAAAGAAATAATAAAAATTGCGTGCAGTAGGCTGGAAAGATTTGGGGGCAGGGTAGAGTTCTACCGGCTTTGGGCTTTAGATTTTTTTAAAAACTATTCCAAGGATTTAATCCGTCCCAATATCATTCTTATGGACTTGGGGGTGTCTCTTTATCATTACGAAAAAGGGGACAGGGGCTTTAGCTTTGCAAAAAATGAAGCTTTGGATATGAGAATTGATATTGAAACGGGTGTGAGCGCGGCGGAAATTTTAGAAAAGTCAAATGAACGGGATTTAGCCGATCTTATCTACAATAATGCTGATGAGCGCTATTCACGGCATATAGCGAAAGCTGTTGTTGAGGCGCGGCGCAGGGGAAAAATAACGAGTTCTGCAGTTTTGGCTGATATTGTTAGGGGGGCGGTGCCTCCCGCATACAGGCACGGCAGGGTACATCCGGCTACAAAGACCTTCCAAGCACTGCGCATTGCAGTAAATGGCGAGCTTGAGTATTTGCCCAGGCAGCTTGATGCGGCGTTTTCCGTTTTGAAGGAAGGCGGAAAATTAGGCGTGATTAGTTTTCATTCGGCGGAGGATAGGATTGTTAAGAATTTTTTTAAAGAGAAGTCGATAGTTAAAGAAGGCACGCTTGTTACTAAAAAACCTGCAGCCCCAAGTTATGAGGAAGTTAAACGTAATCCGGCATCAAGGAGCGCAAAACTTAGAGTGATAGAAAAGATTATAGAATAAAAAAGAGAGTGGGATTGTTATGAAGATTAGAAAAAGAATTTTGTTGTATACAATAGTTTTGAGTATTCCGGCGGCATTGGGTCTTGCGGCTTGGCAGTCGGCGAGGTACACGGCGCTTAAAAATGAAGTAAAACTGTTAGACGAAAGACAACAGGAATGGATAGATAACAATAAGAAGTTAATAACCGATATTGCTATTCTGTCGTCTTCTGCGCGTATTGAAGAATTTGCAAAAAATAATTTAGGTTTGGACAAGAAAAAACCTGAGGATGTTTTGCAGGTAAGAATTGAGAGGGAGGAATAGAAATTTGATGCAGACCCCGTTCTTGATGAATTTTGACGACGCGGCTATGGCGTGTAACGGCGAATTGTTTGAAAGTAAAACAAAAGGCTTTACCGGCGTCTGCATTGATTCACGGGAAATAAAAAAAGGGGATTTTTTTATTGCGCTTAACGGGGAGAATGTTGACGGACACAGCTTTGTAAAAAAAGCATTTGACGGCGGCGCTGCCGGTACTATTGTTGAAAAGAAAAAGTTAAATGATTTCCCTATTTTGGAAAACGCAAAAGAATATGACGCTGCCGTTATAGCTGTTGATGATACACTGCACAGCTTTCAAAATATAGCCGCCGCATATTTAAAAAAGTTTCCCAAATTGCTGCGAATAGGGATAACAGGTTCATCCGGTAAGACAACAACAAAGGAAATTGCCGCCGGAATGATCGGAATAGAAAAAAAAGTAGTATTTAACGAAGGAAATTTTAACACGGAAACAGGATTACCGATTTCCGTTTTTTTGGTACGAGAGGATCATGAAGTAGGCATATTTGAAATGGGTATGAACCGTTTTGGGGAGATCGCGGAATTAAGCCGTGTATTAAGGCCAAACATCGCGCTTATCACAAATGTAGGTACCGCCCATATCGGTTTTATCGGCAGTATGGATGGTATTGCAAAGGAAAAAAAAGATATATTCTCGCAATTTACAGGAAATGAAACAGCCTTTATCCCTGAGTATGAAAAGTACGGGGAGTTCTTGAGGGAGGGTGTTAAAGGCAGGATAAAAAGTTATGGACCTGCGGCTTTTAGCGGACGAGGAGGAAAAAAAAGAAATGATTTTCTTTTAGGCGCCGAAATTATCTGGGAGGGGATTTCGGCGCATTTTTCTTTACCCGGCGAGTACAATTTTAGAAATTTAACGGGGGCTATTGAAATTGCGCTGGAGGCAGGCGTAAGCGGCGATGCAATACGAAAAGGTATTGAAAGTGTTAAGCCGCTGTTCGGGCGCGGTGAAGTGTTTAACTGCAAGGGCGGCATTACAGTTGTACGTGATTGTTATAATGCGAATCCTGAGTCTATGCGCGAAGCCATTGCGTTATGCGATGCAATTGACTGGAAAGGACGGCGCATATATATTCTAGGCTCTATGCTTGAACTGGGTAATGTGAGTAAGACAGAGCATGAGAATATAGGTAAACAACTAATGGCGTCTAACGCCGATTATATTTATTTATTTGGCAGCGAAATAAAACCGGCATATAATTTGCTGCATGATAAAAAAAATATATTTTGGACAGATGATATTGATGTGTTAAAAAAAGAATTGAAAGAAAGGGCGGAAAACGGCGATCTGTTGTTGTTAAAAGGGAGCAGGGGATGTAAGTTAGAAAGAGCTTGGGATATATAAAAAAGTAAGGAGTTATGGGTGTTTTTGGAATTTGTTTATCCGTTAGTTAAGTTTAGGACCGGATATGTAGCATACAAGCAGAGTTGTGAGCGCGGCATAAGCGCCTCTAAATGTTATATATTGAAAAACATTAAAGCCTGTCCAATACTTAACTAACGGATA
>BNVA01000053.1 GCA_025997755.1 Spirochaetia bacterium
ATATTACCGTCGTCTGTAAATACCGTACCGCCGCCTGTAATGCGCCGCACAATTTTTATGTTATGTTCGTCTGCGTAGGGCATATTAATCTCGCTATGTACATTCTGATTTCGACCGAGCAAAATTGCTTTGTCATTGCGCCATAGCATAAAGCAATCTTCGTTCTGCGTCTGCATCAGCCACTCTTCAAGACCGTGGTTTTTATACGGATCGGTGTTATCATTGCGAACAAAAAGCATAATGTGAATTATACCGAGTTCTGCTGCCGTATAACAAGATTTCGCATAGCCTCATTTTAAAATGACTTTGCAGCGCCTTGATCCTTTCCGGCGTTCGCGCTATTATTAGAAGTGTCCTGCGTGAGGTTTTATGCTAGAAACAAAAAATGTAACGATGCAGTTCGGCGGACTTACGGCAGTTGAAAATTTTTCGCTTAATGTCGGCGATAACGAAATTGTGGGGCTTATAGGTCCTAACGGTGCCGGTAAGACTACGGCGTTTAACGTCATTACCGGAGTCTATACGCCTACAAGAGGCGGTATTTTTTTTAACGGAAAACCCATAGCCGGGAAAAAACCTCACCAAATAACAAAAATAGGGCTTGCCAGAACCTTTCAAAATATAAGGCTTTTTCACGATATGACGGTGCTAGAAAACCTCCTTGTTGCGGCAACAATGCGGGAAAATCCAAACCTGTTTGAATCTGTTTTACATCTGCCGGTTTATTTGCGCGGCGAGGAAGAAATCCGTGTAACGGCTATGGAGCTTCTTGAATCCGTGGGACTTGCGGATAACGCTAATGATAATGCCGTTTCACTTCCCTACGGAAAACAGCGCCGTCTTGAAATAGTACGCGCACTGGCGACAAAACCAAAACTTTTGCTCCTTGATGAACCGGCCGCCGGCATGAATCCGCAGGAATCGCGCGAGCTTATGGATTTTATTTTGGAAATACGCAAAAAATTTGATATAGCAGTGCTGTTAATCGAACATCACATGCAGGTTGTTATGGGTATCTGCGAGCGTCTATACGTGCTTGATTACGGTATTACGATTGCAAACGGCACGCCGCTTGAAGTTCAAAAAAATAAAAAGGTTATTGATGCGTATCTAGGCGTAGAATAAGTAGTGTAGAACAATTTTTTAAGGAGCAAAGTATGGCAAAAAAATTCAAACTGGGTCTTGTCGGTAAACTAATCATTGGTATCATCATCGGTATCATTCTGGGTCTAATTGCGCCTGTTTGGTTGAACAGAACTGTAATTACCGCGTCAATATTATTCAGCTCGTTCTTAAAATTTGTTATTCCGCTGATGATTCTTGCGTTTGTTACAATGGGTATCGCAGACCTTTCGCAGGGCGCGGGTAAACTATTGGTTATCACGGGCGGCATAGCATACGGTTCAACTTTGATCGCGGGGACGGTAGCATTCCTTGTCGCTATAAATTTGTTTCCGCATTTTCTAAACCCCGAAGTTCTGTCCGGTATCGGCGACGCGGAGGCGGGTATGCTCAAACCATTCTTTAACCTGCCAATTGCTCCCGTTATGGATGTTACCGGCGCGGTTGTGCTTGCGTTTATTTTAGGACTTTGTATCAGTTCAATGCGCGGCAAAGAGTTACACGATGCCCTCTACGCTCCCATACATGAATTTTCCGCCATTATCAATAAAGTTTTAAGCCGCGTAATAATTCCTTTACTGCCGCTCTATATCTGCGGAACATTTGTTAATATGACAGTTTCGGGTCAAACATTTGCAATTTTAAGCGTACTGTGGAAGGTGTTCTTGACGGTGATCATTTTACACTTTACCTGCCTTTTTACTCAGTTTATGATAAGCGGTGCGATAAGCAAAAAAAATCCCTTTATGCTGATGAAAAACCAGATACCCGGTTATCTTTCCGCTATCGGTACGCAGTCATCCGCCGCGACAATTCCTGTAAACCTTGAATGTGCAAAAGCCGACGGCGTTTCTCCGCAGATCAGAAACTTTGTAATACCGCTATGCGCAAATATTCACATGGCAGGTTCGATGATCACAATTACAAGCTGCGTTACAGCCGTATTGTTGATGCACAACATGAACATTAATTTAGGGATCATAATTCCGTTTATAATGACATTAGGTATCGCTATGGTAGCATCTCCGGGTGCGCCCGGCGGCTCAATAATGACCGCGCTGCCCTTTCTGCCGCTTGTAGGCATTTCACCGGATAGTGCGCTTGCAGGGCTTTTGATCGCTTTGTATATAACGCAGGACAGTTTTGGTACGGCTTGTAATGTTTCCGGCGATAACGCCATTTCCAACGTTATAGACACGATCTACCAAAAGCATATAAAGGTGTGATCTATTAAAAGTATCGTGTTAGGAATGTGGACAGTTCGGGAACAAAGGTGATTAAAAGTACAACGCCAATTTGTATAAGCAGGAATGGAACCACGGCGCGGCATATTTCCAAGAACGGTTTTTGAAAACGATATGATGCTACAAAAAGGTTTAATCCGACAGGCGGAGTAAGAAATCCGGCTTCCATGTTTATCAAAAATATTATTCCCAAGTGAACTTTGTCTATTCCAAAAGCCGTTGCAAGCGGTACTAAGAGCGGCAGCACGATCAGTATAGCGGAGAAAATATCCATAAGGCAGCCGACTACCAACAGCGCCGCGTTGAGTATTAAAAGGAACACCCATTTTGACGATATTGCCGCTTGCAGCCAACGCGCAAAGTTTTCCGGCAGTTGTGTATCAACGATATAGTAAGACAGAGCCTGAGAAACCGCGAGTATGGAAAGTATGCCGCCTATGATTGGAACGGCTTTGTTGAATACTGCCGGTATTTCGCGTAACGATATATCTTTGCATACAAAAACTTCTATAACAAAAACATAAAGGGCGGCGAACGCGCCTATTTCGACTAACGATAAAATGCCGGTAAAGTAGCCGCTAATCAACAAGAACGGCAGTAGAATTTCCCAGAACGCGCCCTTCATAGAAAAAACCGCATTTTTTAGATTGAATTTTTCAACGGGTATCTTTGTTTTAAACGAAATTATTATGCTAAAAATTACCATTACGGCTATTAAAATTATTCCGGGAATCAAGCCGCCCGCAAAAAGATGGAGTATGTTTGTCTGTGTTGTAGCTCCAACCAAGATGATAGGAAGACTCGGCGGAAACAAGAGTCCTATACTGCCGCATGATGCCAGAAGCCCTATAGAAAAGTTTTTTGGGTAGCCTGAATTTTCTGCGAGTATTGTGTAGAGTATGCCGCCTAACGCCAGTATCGTAACACCGGACGCGCCTGTAAACGAAGTAAAAAAAGCGCAAATGATAACCGATGCGGCAATCATTCCGCCGGGCATCCAGCTAAACCACGCGCGGAACGCCGCCACAAGACGCAGCCCTGCGCGGCTCTCCGAAAGAAAAAAACCGGTGAGTGTAAAAAGAGGAATCGCGACAATACTGTTCTGCGTTAGCGCCGTGTAGATTTGATTTGCGGTAACATCAATTTCACCATGTACGCTCTGCATCATTATAAGTGCTATGCCGACTATAACAACAAAAAGCGGAGTGCCGGTCAAAGCCGATAAAATCAAAAATACAAGTACAACAATTTTTATTTTTGAAGCCGCCCAAAAAAATATGTTGTTTATATATACGGCGCTTTTTGGAAGATCAAATCCATAGATGAATTTAAAAATTACAGGCAGTGAACAAATTATTCCAAGTACTATCGCAAAAATTGGAATGACACGAAATGCGCCGCGCAAATTTGTATGACGTGCAAAACGCCGCGCCATAATTGCATAACCCAGCGGCATAACAAGGGCATAAACGGCATCCGGTATAAACCCTATAAGCCGCCATGGTGATAAGCCCAGCTTTATGAATGACGCAGAACAAAACGCAAGTATTATGCAGACAAAAGCCGAAACCAATCCGGAAATTACCGCCATAGCGTTTTTTATTTTTTGATCTGTTATGTATTGAATAAGACCTATGGAAAGGTGATCTTTTTTTTCCGTGGTTATCATTCCCGCGAACAATCCCAATACCAGAAGCAGGTGTACGACAGTGCCGCTTGATGAAGGAATACCGGAATGTAAAACCAAACGTGCAAAAGCTTCCGATACGGGTATCATAACAAGAAAGACTAACGATCCATAGCAGATACCTTTTTCAAGAAAATGCAGATGTTCCCTTAACGTTTTTTTCATTATACGTTCCCGCAAGCCTAAACTCATTTACTTCCAGACAAACCACAGAAATAATGCCGCGGCTGCGGTTGTAATAAACGTAAACGACACCCCTATTTTTAGCCAGCCCGCAAAACTTAAAGGGCAGCCTTCTTTTTTTAAGATGCCTACAGCGACTATGTTAGCGGAAGCTCCGAACGGGGTAAGGTTACCGCCCAAACAAGAGCCTACGAGCAGGGCGAACAAAAACAATTCCTGTCTTATTCCAAGATTTACGGTAAGTGTAGCTGCGACAGGCAGCATGGCTATTATGTAAGGCACATTATCAACAAAGCCCGAAATGATAATCGATACAAAAATTATTATTACAAAACCAAGCAGTACATTACTGCCTATAATACCTTCTAAAACATTTGCAAAATCTACTAACAAACCTGTTGCTTCCAATCCGCCTATAACAATAAATATGCCGATTAAAAAAAGAATAGTTTCCCAATCAAGCCCAAAAATCAATTTTTTTACTGCTGCGGCATTTTCTTTTCTAACAAGAGCATACCATAGTATGCCCGCAGCGCCTAACGCCAAAACAGACAATCCGGCGGTTAGGGTTACGCCCGAATTAAAAATAAAGGAACAGGCGGCAAGAAAAATAATCATCAGTATCAACAAGATTGTAGGAAATATTGAAATTATATTTTCTTTTTGTACATCGATTTTTGTTTTGCTGTTCTTTGCAAAAATAAAATAAAAATATGCCGCGCCCGCCAACATTCCAATTTGTATAACAAAAAATATTGAGGGTTTACCGGCATACACAATAAAATCATTAAAACCGTAATGGGCAAAACTTGCAAATATCATCGACGGAGGATCGCCCACCAGAGTTGCCGTTCCCTGCAAGTTTGCCATAACCGCCAGTCCCGCCATAAAATATGTCGGCTTCATATTTATTTTTTTGCAAAGAGAAAGGGCAATCGGCGCCATAACAAGCACTGTTGCCACATTCTCCACAAATGCGGAGATCAAACCGGTTATTATTAAAATGATCACTATTGCTATTCCCGTGTTAGGCGATGCATTTACAATATTGTCAGCTATCCTTGCAGGAACTTTTGAATAAATAAACAATTCGGCAATAGCTAAACTGCCGACATAGATCATTAAAACGCTCCAATTTACCAGCTTGCCTACCGCTTCAAACGGAGTTACCACGCCTAACAGCACCACCAGTACGGCGGCTATAAGAGCGGCAGGGGCTTTTTTGTTGGGAAATACAATGACAACTGCATACATTAAAAAAACTATGCCAAGCACGATCCATTTTATTGGCATAGATTAACCATTCTTGCGTATTGCGGCAAGTTTATTTGATGCATAATCACGGACAGTAGTCGCGTATGAGTAGTCGTGAGATATTTTATTCAAAAGTTCCTGCAAGGATAGCTGACAATATTGTAAATGCATCGCCTAACACGGGAATAGCAATAGTGATCATTTTAATAATAACCGGTTTGATCTCCGCATTTGTGGAGAATGTGGCAACAGTGCTTGTTATGGCGCCGATTGCCCTTTCTCTTTGCAAAAAAATAAATATGAAGCCGACATATTTTATGGCGGGACTGGCGGTTATGGCAAACTTGCAGGGAACGGCAACTCTGGTGGGCGATCCTCCGTCGATGATATTTGCAAGTTTTGCCCATTACGGTTTTAATGATTTTATTGTGTATGCCGGTAAACCCTCAATATTTTTTGTTATACAAATTGGAATGTTGGCGGGCGCGGCATATTTTTATTTTATTTTTGCAAAGAACAGCAAAACAAAAATCGATGTACAAAAAGAAAATATAATTTCAATATTTCCTACAATCTTGTTGATACTGATGATTATTTTTCTTGCCGCCTGTTCCTTTATTTTTAATTCGGGCGTAACCCTAACCGCCGGATTGTCTGTTTTGGCGTTAGGCGCTGCGGGCATACTATGGTATGCTCTTGTTAGAAAAGAAAATGCCGCAGCAGTAAAAAAATTGATTTTTGGGCTTGATTGGGAAACTATTCTTTTTTTAATCGGCATATTTATTGTTATAGGCGGATTGGAAGCAACAGGTTTGTTAGTAGATTTTGCAAATGTTTTAGAAGGTATTATAGGCAGTAATGTACTGCTTGGTTTTGTAATAATAATTTTTGTATCGATTATCATTTCGGGCTTTGTTGATAATGTGCCTTACATAATAGCCATGCTGCCTGTCGCAGCTACACTTACCGTAAATCTTGGAATAAGACAGGAATTGTTTTTGTTCGCCCTGCTCGTAGGCTCTTGTTTGGGCGGTAACCTTACCCCGTTCGGAGCTTCCGCTAACATAGTCGCTGTAGGCATCTTAAAAAAAGAAGGCTGCCCTTTAAGTTTTGCGGGCTGGCTAAAAATAGGGGTGTCGTTTACGTTTATTACAACCGCAGCCGCGGCATTATTTCTGTGGTTTGTCTGGAAGTAAATGAGTTTAGGCTTGCGGGAACGTATAATGAAAAAAACGTTAAGGGAACATCTGCATTTTCTTGAAAAAGGTATCTGCTATGGATCGTTAGTCTTTCTTGTTATGATACCCGTATCGGAAGCTTTTGCACGTTTGGTTTTACATTCCGGTATTCCTTCATCAAGCGGCACTGTCGTACACCTGCTTCTGGTATTGGGATTGTTCGCGGGAATGATAACCACGGAAAAAAAAGATCACCTTTCCATAGGTCTTATTCAATACATAACAGATCAAAAAATAAAAAACGCTATGGCGGTAATTTCCGGATTGGTTTCGGCTTTTGTCTGCATAATACTTGCGTTTTGTTCTGCGTCATTCATAAAGCTGGGCTTATCACCATGGCGGCTTATAGGGTTTATACCGGATGCCGTTTATGCCCTTGTTATGCCGCTGGGTTATGCAATTATGGCGCGGCGTTTTGCACGTCATACAAATTTGCGCGGCGCATTTCGTGTCATTCCAATTTTTGCGATAGTACTTGGAATAATTTGTTCACTGCCTGTAATTTTTAAATTCATCTATGGATTTGATCTTCCAAAAAGCGCCGTATATATAAACAACATATTTTTTTGGGCGGCTTCAAAAATAAAAATTGTTGTACTTGTATTTTTGATTTTATCGGCTTTGACCGGCACTCCGCTTTTTGTTGTTATAGTCGGCATAGCACTTATAATGATGCAGAGCGTACATGGTGAAATTGATGTTACCGCAAATCAAATCTACACGGCGCTAACGCAGAACAGTATTGTCGCGATTCCTCTTTTTACACTCACCGGTTTTTTTCTTTCGGAGAGCCGCGCAGGGCTGCGTCTTGTGGCGGCGTTCCGCGCGTGGTTTAGCTGGATGCCCGGCGGAATGATTGCCGCATCGGTTATCATTTGCGCTTTTTTTACTTCGTTTACAGGCGCGTCCGGTGTTACGATACTGGCGTTAGGCGGCATACTCTACACAATACTCGCAGAAAATTCAGGCTACCCAAAAAACTTTTCTATAGGGCTTCTGGCATCATGCGGCAGTATAGGACTCTTGTTTCCGCCGAGTCTTCCTATCATCTTGGTTGGAGCTACAACACAGACAAACATACTCCATCTTTTTGCGGGCGGCTTGATTCCCGGAATAATTTTAATAGCCGTAATGGTAATTTTTAGCATAATAATTTCGTTTAAAACAAAGATACCCGTTGAAAAATTCAATCTAAAAAATGCGGTTTTTTCTATGAAGGGCGCGTTCTGGGAAATTCTACTGCCGTTCTTGTTGATTAGCGGCTACTTTACCGGCATTTTATCGTTAGTCGAAATAGGCGCGTTCGCCGCCCTTTATGTTTTTGTTATAGAAGTTTTTGTATGCAAAGATATATCGTTACGCGAAATACCGGCAGTATTCAACAAAGCCGTTCCAATCATAGGCGGCATACTTTCCATACTCGCGGTTTCTCAGGCTCTGTCTTACTATATCGTTGATACACAACTGCCGGAAAACTTTGCGCGTTGGCTGCAAGCGGCAATATCGTCAAAATGGGTGTTCCTTTTAATACTCAACGCGGCGCTGTTGGTAGTCGGCTGCCTTATGGATATTTTCTCCGCTATACTGATCGTGCTGCCGCTCTTAGTACCGCTTGCAACGGCTTTTGGAATAGACAAAGTTCACTTGGGAATAATATTTTTGATAAACATGGAAGCCGGATTTCTTACTCCGCCTGTCGGATTAAACCTTTTTGTAGCATCATATCGTTTTCAAAAACCGTTCTTGGAAATATGCCGCGCCGTGGTTCCATTCCTGCTTATACAAATTGGCGTTGTACTTTTAATCACCTTTGTTCCCGAACTGTCCACATTCCTAACACGATACTTTTAATAGATCACACCTTTATATGCTTTTGGTAGATCGTGTCTATAACGTTGGAAATGGCGTTATCGCCGGAAACATTACAAGCCGTACCAAAACTGTCCTGCGTTATATACAAAGCGATCAAAAGCCCTGCAAGCGCACTATCCGGTGAAATGCCTACAAGCGGCAGAAAGGGCAGCGCGGTCATTATTGAGCCGCCGGGCGCACCCGGAGATGCTACCATAGCGATACCTAATGTCATTATAAACGGAATTATGATCCCTAAATTAATGTTCATGTTGTGCATCAACAATACGGCTGTAACGCAGCTTGTAATTGTGATCATCGAACCTGCCATGTGAATATTTGCGCATAGCGGTATTACAAAGTTTCTGATCTGCGGAGAAACGCCGTCGGCTTTTGCACATTCAAGGTTTACAGGAATTGTCGCGGCGGATGACTGCGTACCGATAGCGGAAAGATAACCGGGTATCTGGTTTTTCATCAGCATAAAGGGATTTTTTTTGCTTATCGCACCGCTTATCATAAACTGAGTAAAAAGGCAGGTAAAGTGTAAAATGATCACCGTCAAGAACACCTTCCACAGTACGCTTAAAATTGCAAATGTTTGACCCGAAACTGTCATATTAACAAATGTTCCGCAGATATAGAGCGGCAGTAAAGGAATTATTACGCGGCTTAAAACTTTATTGATAATGGCGGAAAATTCATGTATGGGAGCGTAGAGGGCATCGTGTAACTCTTTGCCGCGCATTGAACTGATACAAAGTCCTAAAATAAACGCAAGCACAACCGCGCCGGTAACATCCATAACGGGAGCAATTGGCAGGTTAAAGAATGGTTTGAGCATACCCGCCTCCGCGTCGCCGATACCGGACAGAACTTCGGGGTTTAGAAAATGCGGAAACAAATTTATAGCGACAAGGAATGCTACCGTCCCCGCGATCAAAGTTGAACCGTATGCTATGCCGCCCGTGATAACCAATAGTTTACCCGCGCCCTGCGAAAGGTCTGCGATACCCATTGTAACAAACGCAAGAATCATCAGCGGAATAACAAATTTTAAGAACGAGCTGAATAATATTGACGCGGTAATTACAGTTCTGTTCAACCAAACAGGCGCAATTAGACCCAGAATGATACCGATGATGATACCAATGATTAGTTTACCGACAAGACCCAGTTTGAATTTTTTTGCCATACTTTGCTCCTTAAAAAATTGTTCTACACTACTTATTCTACGCCTAGATACGCATCAATAACCTTTTTATTTTTTTGAACTTCAAGCGGCGTGCCGTTTGCAATCGTAATACCGTAATCAAGCACGTATAGACGCTCGCAGATACCCATAACAACCTGCATGTGATGTTCGATTAACAGCACTGCTATATCAAATTTTTTGCGTATTTCCAAAATAAAATCCATAAGCTCGCGCGATTCCTGCGGATTCATGCCGGCGGCCGGTTCATCAAGGAGCAAAAGTTTTGGTTTTGTCGCCAGTGCGCGTACTATTTCAAGACGGCGCTGTTTTCCGTAGGGAAGTGAAACGGCATTATCATTAGCGTTATCCGCAAGTCCCACGGATTCAAGAAGCTCCATAGCCGTTACACGGATTTCTTCCTCGCCGCGCAAATAAACCGGCAGATGTAAAACAGATTCAAACAGGTTTGGATTTTCCCGCATTGTTGCCGCAACAAGGAGGTTTTCTAGCACCGTCATATCGTGAAAAAGCCTTATATTTTGAAAGGTTCTGGCAAGCCCTATTTTTGTTATTTGGTGAGGTTTTTTCCCGGCTATGGGTTTTCCGTTAAAAAAAATACCGCCTCTTGTAGGCGTATAGACTCCGGTAATGACGTTAAACGCCGTAGTCTTACCGGCACCGTTAGGACCTATAAGCCCCACAATTTCGTTATCGCCGACATTAAGCGAAAAATTTTCAACTGCCGTAAGTCCGCCGAACTGCATCGTTACATTTTTTGTTTCTAGCATAAAACCTCACGCAGGACACTTCTAATAATAGCGCGAACGCCGGAAAGGATCAAGGCGCTGCAAAGTCATTTTAAAATGAGGCTATGCGAAATCTTGTTATACGGCAGCAGAACTCGGTATAATTCACATTATGCTTTTTGTTCGCAATGATAACACCGATCCGTATAAAAACCACGGTCTTGAAGAGTGGCTGATGCAGACGCAGAACGAAGATTGCTTTATGCTATGGCGCAATGACAAAGCAATTTTGCTCGGTCGAAATCAGAATGTACATAGCGAGATTAATATGCCCTACGCAGACGAACATAACATAAAAATTGTGCGGCGCATTACAGGCGGCGGTACGGTATTTACAGACGACGGTAATAT
>BNVA01000054.1 GCA_025997755.1 Spirochaetia bacterium
TAACTTTAACAATCCAAAAACTTTTTTCCGCAGGAATATCAAGTACACCGGAAACTTTACTTTGATCCAATACAAACACAGAATCTAAAAAGGACTGTCCTACTTGTTGAAGGCTTTCCTGATTTTTTGGTAAATACACATCCTTTATTGTTTGATAAAGACCATCGGACGCAACACTCTTGTGTTTTTCATCAAAAGTATTGGGATTACCATTTATTTCACGGGAAATCCTGTTTGCGCTGTCTCTTATCTTTGCCTTTTCGGCATCGGTCTTATAAGGAAAAACCAGAGCGGACAACTGGATCGTATCGTCCCGCGTAAAAGTTGTAGCGCTTATATCGTAAGCTTGTTGAATTTCCGACTTTGAAGGCTGCTTTACAGACTCAAAAAGAGTACGTTTTTTTTCGTACATATACTTTTGAAGTGTAAGCTCTTTTTTACCTTGCGCGCGGTATGCGGGCAGGTCTAAACCCGTTTGCTCCATTATCGCCCGTGAGAATTCCGCATCGGTTGGACTATGCCCCAGGGCTTGAGCAAGAGCCGTGCGGATTTGCTGCAATTGTTGATTAACATCGGCATCACTTGCTGTAATACGGTCGCGCTCCGCAGCTTGTAAAACCAGCCTTTCGTTGATCATCATCTCTAAAACTTCTTTTCTCTGAGCCAAAGACAATGAACGTCCGGTCATCTTTTCGACTTTTTGAACCTCTGCTTTAAGCTGTTTTACGGTAATTGGCTCGGATTTCAAAAGCCTTACCGTAGCCACCGTTTGCATGTCGGTTTGGGCTTGAACGGCGGTGAGTGTCGCGTAAAACAGGATAAAAATAAAAATAGTTTTTTTTCGCATATTGTTACCTTACCTTCTAGTCTAATATATTATAAACAAATGTTAAAGGTAATTGGCAACAAAAAAGTTACAACCTTCTAAGAGCAGCGCGCTTTTATTAAATTTACGACTGCAATTTAAATTAGCCTTATATTTTACCATTTTTGAATATAACATCACGCGCCGCCGATTCAAGTTCATAGCCCATATCGCAAAATTTCTGCATAATAATATCCGGGTTAAAAGAAAATTCTGTAATATCTCCGAGTGTTATATTTCATTATCGCTTAGAGAGCAGACTTCGGCTTATCAAGGTGCCTGTAACTTGCACGGCTTCAACAAGGAGCAGTATCACTACCACGGCGGCAAATGTGACGTCCATACGGAAGCGGTAGTAGCCATAACGAATAGCCATGTCGCCTAAACCTTCGCCGCCTATCGCGCCTGCCATAGCCGAATAGCCTATGATAGTTATAATTGTAAGCGCAAGTCCCGAAACTAGGGAGGGTAATGCTTCCGGAATCAGAACTTTGCAAATAATTTGAAGATTTGTTGAACCCATCGCACGCGCAGCCAAAATTACGCCGCCGTCTACTTCCTGCAAGGCTGATTCCGCGATGCGCGCAACAAAAGGCGCGGCGGCTATTGCAAGCGGAATAATAACAGCCGTGGGTCCTATGCTTGTTCCAATGATCAACCGCGACAACGGCATGATAACCACCATCAAAATGATGAATGGAAAGGAGCGGAAAATGTTTACAAAGCGGGACAGTACATTGTAGAGGATTTTTCTGGGCATTAAACCGGCAGGACTTGCTGCATACAGGATTGTTCCAAGCGGAAATCCTAAAATACAGGCAAAAATAGTGGAAACCAAGGTCATATATATGGTTTGAAGGGTGCATTTGGGTAAAAGCATCATAACATAGCTAAAACTGTTGAGCATTTACCAGCTCCTTTGCCGCTTTTGTCTTTGGATCATCAAAAATTGCTTCTACACTGCCTCTCTCCACGATACAACCGCCGTCCATTACAGCCACGTCGCGGCAAATTGCGCGAATTACTTCCATTTGGTGGGTAACCAATACCACGGTTATGTGCAGTTTGTCTTGTAAATCGCGTATCAACGAAAGAATTGAGCGTGTATTCTGAGGGTCTAATGCACTTGTAGCCTCATCACAAAATAAAACCGATGGGCGCGCGGCAAGGGCACGCGCTATCGCAACCCGCTGTTTTTGCCCGCCGGAAAGCTCACGGAGGCGCGCCTTGCGTTTGTCGGCAATTTGAACCATATCCAAAAGTTCGTCAACGCGTTCCCTAACTTGAGTTTTGTCGTAACCTGCTATCTCCAGCGGATATGCTATATTGCCGATTACTGTACGCGACGAAAAAAGATTGAAATTTTGGAATATCATACCGATTTTACGCCGTTTTAACAGGAGTTTTTCTCCCCCTAGAGTGTCTACCCGCTCGTTTCCGTAGTAAACTTCGCCCGAATCCGGCGTTTCCAGTAAGCTCATTACGCGCAGCAAGGTTGATTTTCCGGCGCCGCTCTTTCCAATAATGCCGAAAATCCTTCCGTCTTTTACATCAAGATCAACGTTATCAACAGCCGCCAAGCCTGCGTAATGCTTTGATACGCCTTTCAGCACAATCATGGGTAAATATTAGCCCACAAAACGGTATTGTATCAATATAATATTCTCCTACGGCTACGAATTGAAAGCTTGTAAATATGATTTTTTTTTGCTAAAGTTTATGGCATAAGATGCCGATATTTATGAAAAGGATTGCCTAATGACACGGAATAGTCTTGCCCCTTCACAGCGGTTTTTTGGTTTTGGTTTTTTACCAATGGCGCTTTTTGTTGTTTTCGCGTCGTTTGCCGCGTTACCATCTATCTTTGCCGATGATGCTCCGTACGTAGTGGAACCTTTTGGATTTAACGAACGAAAGGCATTTATTACAATCACAGAAGAAATTGAAAACGCAAAGGCTATTCTTAGAATAGAGCGCGTTGATCCGAAAGAGCGCCATGCGGCATATAGCCGTCTGGGACGTCTTCTCTACTTGCTTGGCGACATTGAATCTTCTGCACATGCGTGGGAACAGGCGGCTTTTGCAATTCCCGATAAGAGAGACGATATGGCTTTGCTTGAAAGCGCATCCTGCAATGTTGCTATGGGAGAATTATCTAAAGCCGAGGCAAGCGTAAAGCTGGTGTTGTTGTCTGTTCGCGGTGATAAACGTGTTTTATTAAAGGCAAAATATTTAAACGCTCAAATTGAGGCTTTCCGGTTTAGTAATCCTGTTATCCTGGATGCTTATTTAACAGACCCGGAATTTGTTTACGTTCGTCCGGCTCTTTACTATACACTTTGGAAAATTACCGGAAGTAACGAGTACAAAACTAAATTGATAACCGAATACCCTGAAAGTCCCGAAACACGTATACTGTTTGTTAATTCGGGCGCGGTACAGATTGTCCATGCTGCGCCTGCCGCTCAATGGCTGCTGTTCCCGGGACGTGAAAATGTCCGCATAGAAGAACTATCCGCAGCTCCGGCAAAAGCGCCTCACGGGTACATTGAACTTGCTTCACCTCCATCTTTGCAGACTGGACTGTTCAATAATCAGGAAAATGCCTTAATTCAGGTAAGGCGCTTGCAAGCCGCAGGCTTTAGCGCCGGTATTGTCCGCAGGATGGTAGCAGGCAGCAGTTATTGGGCTGTCGCTGTTCCTTCCGGCGCAAATATGAGCATTACGATAGCCAAACTAAAAAATGCCGGTTTTGAGTCGTTCCCGATTTTTTAACTGATTTATCATTGAGCCTGTTATCTTTATCGTATAGCTTGACTAATAACTGTAAAAATTAGTATAAGTAAGTTAAGTACTGCGGGAATAGCTCAGTGGTAGAGCGCCACCTTGCCAAGGTGGATGTCGCGGGTCCGACTCCCGTTTCCCGCTCTATCAAAATGTTTCCCCTGTAAAAATCAATTCCTTTAGCGAAAGTGGTGAAATTGGCAGACACGCTAGACTTAGGATCTAGTGCCTCACGGCTTGGGGGTTCAAGTCCCCCCTTTCGCATTTACTCTACAGGTAAAAACTCAATTTGGTTTTGTACACCGCTAATATCTATCCAAAAAACAAAACCCCCTGAACACCGTCAGGGGGTTGATTTATGACTTAGTTGCCGTGCTTAGTTTACAGGTAAGTATTCGACCTTGATATTACCGTTACCCTTTTCTACTCCGGGAGTCATTACCACATCGGTAAATGTGTAATATAAGTCGCTTACCTTGGCTTTCGGGTATTTGCTCACATAGTTACCGGTGTAGTTGTAACCCGATACGTATGACGAGCCGCCCGATCCCGATCCGACATTGGTGGTCTGGTTTGCGTATCCGCCGTAGTATCCGCCGCCGGCGCCTGCATTACCTTCAAAGTGACCACCATCGCTTGAGCGTTTCGGACGCCCATTCTCGCCTATCCAATTTTGCAGGGTATGCCCGCTAGGCGTATTAACAGCAGGGTCTACGCCGGGTACGATTACCGAATCACCACTTCTTGCCTTCACAGTTGCCTCTGATTTGTAATTACCGCCGGCACCGCCCTGTATTGGATCTAGTCTCCCGCTAGCCCCTTGAGCCGCTCCGCCGCCGCCTGCCGCTACCATTAAACGAACGCCGTTCAAGCGAACATCCGTTGCTCCGCCGCCGCCCGCGCCGTCAGGATAGTTTGATGTAAAACCAACACCGCCTTTACCGCCGCCATTGAAGCCGCTTCTGATAAATCCTACTGCAGCGTGTTCAAGTATACTTCCGCGTCCTTGTCCGCCCAGGTGGAAACTTAGAATTTGATCTTTATAAAGATAAATTACCCCGGATGTCTTTGCACCCATACCGCCGCGTCCTGTATCGTAATTTCCCCCTCCCGCTGTTCCGGTAAGTACATTTCCGCCCTGAGCGCCCCAAAGGGTTATTCTATAAAAACCATCTCTTGGAACTGTCCACGTTATGATACCTACTTCCTCACTAATTTCGAATGAAGGAACTAATTGTGCAAGAGTTGTCCTGGCACTGCCGATTGCAGGCGGATCAAACCTCGTATCGGAAACAATATCTGTACCGACTATGTTATTCAGGTTAAATACGATTTCTTCGGGAGTTATACCATCAAAACCGCCCGGGGGAGGAGCAGGTCTTGTATCCTTTAGTCCTTCCTTTTTTGCATTATTAAAAGCTGTAATTGCCGCATTAAGAGCAGTAACCTGACTGTTTACTGCTGTTTGGGTTGCATTAGGGTCCCTATAGACCGCTTCCGCAGCGCTAATCGCGGTGTTAAACGTATTCATTTCGGCACTTGTTACCCAGTATCTGCCCATAGGAGTATTTTTACCGTCGGTATCCGTAAAAATACCGGTTTTAGCGATAGTCGAATTATTTAAAGCGGTAAGTAAAGCGCTCTTGTTTACGAGTTCTCCAACAATAGCTTTTTGTCCATCTTGCTTTTGTCCGTTAAACACAGCTATAGCCGCTTTCAAAGTATTTGCACTGGCAATAATACTAGTCTGATCCGTAGAACCACGATAAGTACTGTCGGCGTCCTCAAAAACTGAATTTAGATCCGAAATGTTTTGGGTGGTTACCCATTTTGTACCTACATCAACTTGAGTTGCGGCAGTCGCTATAACAACGCCGGTTTTAGCTTGACGTGCGTTTTTAAGAACAGTTTCCAAAACCCATTTATTAAGATCTCCTGCCTTAGCGCCTTCATTTTTTGCACTGTTAAATGCAGCTATTGCTGATAAAAGGGCATCGGTTTGTGTGTTAACATTGTTTTGATCCACTTCATCAACGTCATTCTTTACCGGTTCGGCGTCAGTTATCGCATTGTCAAGGTCAGTAAAAGCGCTCTGACTTGCATAGAACGTTCCGACAGGAACCGTATCGCCGCTATTTGCTTTAACGACACAGAATTTTGTGGACTGCGCCTGCAAAAGCTCGCTCATAAGCGCTGTTTTATTTAGAGTACTCCCCAACTTGATTCCGGTATTGGCGGCAGCAGTTTTAAATTTGTTTGCAGCCGCATTTAGCATTTCAACTGTCCAGTCAACTTCAGATTGCGGAGCCGCATTATCGTATTTTACGTTCAACGCAGTGAAGATAGCGGTATTTAATTCACTGAAAGCACCGGAAGAAGCAAATTTTGTTCCGCTGGGGGTGTTTGCCGCACTATCCGAACTTAAAACAGAATTTTTTTCTGAGTATGCTCCAAAAATTGCCTGTTCAAGGTTATATTTATTAATTACACCAATGGCTGCTTCCCGCGACACAGTTATGTATAATTTTTGAATCCTAGCTACTTCTAAAATGATCGGATCGCTTACCGTAAACTCGTACTCGTTTACGGGTACTATATTGTCCGCAGCCCCGAACTCATTGTAAACATATTCTAACTGGGTTACGACATATCCGCCTTTAGTAATTTTTCCATATACACTGACAACCGACACCCTGGCGTAGGGATCGAAGTACGGTTCACTCTCTGTAAAAGAAAAATTAGCAGCGCCTGGACCTCTAACCACGACCAAACTGTTTATACTGCTCACGATCAATTCTTGGGTAAAGAAGGTGATTCTGTTAGCTGTTGTTTTTACGGTACTAAGGTCTATAGCACCGCTAACTTCTATTCCTGTCGCCGGAACCGCATTTGTTTTTATGGTTATTTTTCCGGTGTATTTGCCGTCTACATACCATTTTTCAAAGGTGAATTTATCACCATCTCTTGGGAAAGCAAGCGTTAAAGCGGCTAAAACCTCATCATCAGGTTCAACTCCAGCAATTTCTTCTACGCTACCCGCTGTGCCGCCGCCTTCGCCGTTGCCTTGCGGAGCGCTATTCGCCCTAATCTCAGTTAGAGTATCTGAATAGAGCTTATAAGCCTCATTACTTAGAAAACTAACTTCTATATGATTATCCTTAAATGTAACAGCATAGAAATCGGCTCTAAAACCGGCGATCGTTTCGTAGTGAGCGGCGGGAGTTATATATTCAACGAATATTTGGCTGGCATCGTATTCTGCAACTATACCATTTACCAACGGCTTGATTACAGGACCGGAATCTGTACCGGTCTCTGCCTCTCCATTGCCAATACCTGAGTCGCAGCCTACTATAGACAGGGCGCTGCAAACAAAGCAAAATACCGCTAAAGATCTCAAAAATTTCATAATTGCCTCCTATATTTGCGAATTAATTAGCAATTCCCTAAACATCAAAGCTATACTTAAATTTAAAAAAAGCTAGATAGTCACATTATATTATAGAAAATACAAATATAAATAATTAAAGGCAAACGAAAAATGAAATCCGAAAAATCCGCTGTTCCGCTGTCCGCAAGCCTTGACAAAATATGAAAATATATGTATTTTGTATGCAAGGGAGTCTGATAGTATGCCATTATTACAGGTAAGAGATTTTCCGAAAGATATTTATGAAAAAATAGGTATGGCAGCGGAAAAAGAACATAGAACCATTGCCCAGCAGACAATCGTTCTAATAAAAAAGAGCTTAAATCAAGAGGAATCCGGCAAAGAACGGAGGAGACAGCTTATAGAAAAATGCAATTTGCGGATTATTCCCGATGAAGTAAAAGCAATAGATGCCGCAAAACTCATCAGGGAGGACAGAGAACGATGATTGCAGTTATTGATGTAAGCGGTATTGCACAAGTATTGTTTCAGACATCGAAAAGGGATAAGTTTGAAACTATTTTGAGGGATGCGGAATATGTTTTAGCCCCTGATTTATATGTAACTGAATTATCAAATACATTGTGGAAATATAGCACCAAAGGAATATATACATCAGAAGAATGTACGCAATTTATAGAAGATGGATTAAATTATGTAGATGAATACATAATTTCAAAAGATATATGGAAGGAAGCATTTGTAGAAGGTGTGAAAAATAAACATTCAGTTTATGATATGTTTTATGCAGTAATAGCGCGCAGGAATGATGGTATATTAATAACTAATGATTTGCAATTGATAAAAATTTGTAAAAAACTAAATATAAAATATTGTTATTAAAAATGAAACGCGCTTACAAATTCTCCGTAATTGTTTTAAATGTTTTGTCAAAAGTGTATTTTGTTTTTAGATCGTGCGGGAGCGTAATATGCTCCGGTGGTTTGTTTAGCAGCATTGATAAGAGTTTTTCTTTTAAATCGGTAGAATCACCTGTTTTGAAAAACTCAACGGGGTAACCCGCATATATCTCTTTTAGAACAGGAATATCGGAGATTAGCGCCTTTGTTCCCAAAACAAGCGCCTCAAGCGGCGGCAGGCAGAAGCCTTCGTACAGTGTGGGCTGTACTAAAAGCGCCGCTTCCGAAAGAAGCTGCATAAGTTTTGTATCAGAAATAAAACCGGTGAATTCAACAACGGAAGGATCGACATTTTCTAATAATGCGAGAGATTCTGTGTCCTGCGATCTAAAATTGTTTTTCTCTCCCACTATGATAAGTTTATGCTTGAGTCCGGCGGCGCGGGCTTCAAAAAAAGCGTCCAAGAGGCACCACAGCCCTTTGTGCCTTTTTATGTTGCCTATAAAAATTATTGTTTCTTTTTTATGAATATTTGATGTATCGAAATTTAAAAAATGCGGCTGTATAGCGCTGTGAGTTACGACAATAGGAACTTTGTTTCCTAAAAAATACTGTATACGTGTTTTTGAAAACTCCGACACGGTAAAAATTTTTTTTGAATATTTGTATGCGCGTTTGTAGCAGAACATACGCGCCGCAAGTCCGGGCTTTGATGTGATTTCCGGCATATCAGGAAAAATAATGTCGTGGATAGTTGTGTAAATAGGAACTTTTATTCCCGGCGGAATATTAAAATACGGTGAATAATAAATATCACCGGAATTTATTTTTTTTATTATTGTTTTTGGAAATACGATTATTTCTTTTGTAGAAAAAGGTTTAAGAAAGCAGTCAAGTATTGTAACATTTGCCTTTTCTTTTACAAAACCTTCAAGCCTGTCTTTGCTGCCTATAATAAAAAACTTATGCGCTGTACTTAAAAAGTAGGGCAGACATTCCCTAATGTAAACGCCTATGCCGCTTGCATCCAACATTCTGCAATCAATGGTTATAGTCACAAATATAATTATATATTACTATATGATTATGGAAAAGGTAAGGTGCCCGTGGTGTGCGGGCGATGAGTTATATATAAAGTACCATGATGAAGAATGGGGGGTGCCGCTTAAAGATTCAAAAAAACTCTTTGAATTTTTGATTTTGGACGGCGCTCAAGCGGGACTTTCCTGGATTACTATTCTTAAACGGCGGGATGGTTATAGAGCCGCATTCGATAACATGGAGCCTGAAAGTATTGCACACTGGACGAATAAAGATATTGAAAGGGTAATGCTGGACAGCCGCATTATACGCAATAAAATGAAAATTGAATCCGTGGTAAGAAATGCAAAGTCATATTTAAAGATGGCGGACAGGGGCATTGATTTTTCAAATTGGCTTTGGGATTGGGTGGATGGAAAACCAATAGTAAACAATTTTAAAACCCTTGATGAAGTTCCCGCATCAACGCCGCTTTCCGAAAAAATTTGCCGCGAATTAAAATCAAAGGGATTTAATTTTGTAGGACCTACGATTATCTATGCTTTTATGCAAGCGGCAGGTCTTGTAAACGATCATCTTACAAGCTGCTGCCGCCATGATGAAATTATAAGGTCGGGTCTACCCATTTGAACCATACTGCCACTATGCCGCTGCCGCCCCGGTAGCCGCCTCCGCCCGCGCCGCCACCACCACCACCGCCGG
The DNA here is from genome assembly GCA_025997755.1 of Spirochaetia bacterium. The sequence goes on from BNVA01000054.1 coordinate 9,683, forward strand.
TACTATTAACGCCAGCTACTTTCATAATACCGCCGCCGTGACTTGATGTACCGCTGGTAGTATGGTCGCCGCCTGCGCCGCCGCCCGCATAAGCGCCGATATTGCCAACTATGCTGATGTTCTTACCGATACCCGCGTTTTGCGCATTACCTGCGCCACCTGCACCGCCGCCGCCGCCGCCTCGCCAACCCTGCCCCGCACCGGCAGTGTTACCTTGAGAAGCAAGTCCCGCGCCGCCAGGAGAAGCGCCAGCGCCGCCGCCGGAACCACCTGGGTTACCGTTGTTAGTGTAAACAGTGCCAATATGGTTTCCGCCTCCGCCTCCGCCTCGTGCAAGTAAGCCGTTTGAAACCTGAGACCATGTTACTCCATTATCCGTGCTTGTACTCCACGAAGTAGGACTAGAACCGGGTGTTCCGGTACCGAAATATGAATGGTTTCCGTTGTAGCCGTGCCTTGAATTTTCTTCTTGAGCCTGACAGCCTGCGCCGCCGTTTCCAACAATTACGGAATATGTGCCTGCCACGCGAAGGCTAAAATCTTCGTCGTAGATTAAGCCTCCTCCGCCTCCACCTCCGCCCGGCCAACTAGCGTTAGCCGACCACCCGCCGCCGCCACCGCCTGCGACAATCAAAATTGAAGCATGCTCCGGCAATTCGGCGTTTGGTACAAATGCCAGATTATAGGAGCTATTAGCGCCTGTTAATGCGCCTTCGTAAAGGAACCTGTGAATTTCGTACCAAGCAGTGCCTCCCTGATTGATATAGGTTATATTACCGCCCGTTGCCATATTATCCTGAGGCATACCCGCCGCATAGCTCAATCTAAGAATATAGTCTTTTTTGAATTCAACGCCGTTAATTGTTTTTTTAACGCTTACGGTTTGTGTTGTTTTTGATGCATTAAGACCGCTCATCAAAGCCGCAGGGGCAAAGCTCACCTGTGCGCTTACATCTGTAGGCGTTGCCGCGGTTGTTATTACAGCATTCGGCACCGATATGTCCTGTGTGTCGATTTTTGCTAAATCCTGATAGAAGCTTATGCCCGAATTTTCTAAATGGAAATCCGAAAGCGAAAGATCGGGCAAGCGTACAATTTTAAGCGTGTAGATTTTTACGGTTATTCCGTTTTCGGCGCTTACTGTTATTGTAAATGTTCTTTCAATGCCTATCTCAAATTCTAATTCCGTGAATAAGTCAACTGGATTTTCATCTTCGC